>DATBCZ010000062.1:0-4407 GCA_036270175.1 Steroidobacteraceae bacterium
TCAGGCCACGTGCACGCTCGACCGCACGGGCGCCTGCTCGGGCACCTGTTGCGGGACCGGCTCGGCCTGCGTGCCGAGTTCGTGCTGCGCGAAGTCGTCGACGTTGAGGATGTCCATTACCTTGCGGTCGTATTCGCGCAAGGCGACGGCCTCCGTCTCCGAGATGATGCCCGCGGCAAGCGCCTGTTGGATCTGATTCGGGAAATCGAGCGCCGTGACTCTTCCGGTCTTGACGCCTTCGACGCGGATCCGCTTCTCCAGGGGCTCGACGTTCTGCGCCAGCAGCAACGCCTCCTGCAGCAATCCAAACGGGTTCGTCGGCTCGAGCGTCCAATACATGTACTGGCACAACCGCTCGCGCGCCTCTGTTGGATTCATCACGAGGTCGGCCACTTTCCGACCGAGCCGGTCGCCGGGGGCCGAATAAGCGCGCCCGCGCGGCAGGATGAGAGCCATCATGACGCCGGCCAGGAATCGGTTCGGAAAATTGCGCAAGAAGCCGTACAACTGCTCCTGCGCGTGGTACAGAAGGTTGCGGCACGCCCATTCGACAATAGGCAGATCCTCCTGCGGGCGGCCCTGGTTGTCGTGATGTTTGAGCACCATCGAGGCCAGGTACATGCAGGAGAGTACGTCGCCCAACCGCGCCGATAAATTCTCTTTCTTCTTCAGGTACCCACCGAGCGTCAACATCGCGACATCCACCGCGAAGGCGAACGACGCGCTGAAGCGGACGATGTGTTGGTAGTAGCGCCCGGTCGGCCCCTCTACCGGACGCTGCGTGAAGCGTGCATGCGTAAGCGCCATGATGAAGGAACGCACTGCATTGGAGATGGTAAAGCCAATGTGCCCGAAAAGTGCGTCATCGAAGTCATCGACACCCTTGGCGCGATCCGGATTGCGAGCTGCGGTCATCTCACGCAGTACGAACGGATGGCAGCGCACCGCACCCTGGCCAAAGATGATGAGGTTTCGAGTGAGAAGGTTGGCACCCTCGACGGTAATCGCGACAGGCACGACCTCGTAGCCCCGAGCGAGATAGTTCTTCGGGCCGAGACAGATGCCCTTTCCGCCGTGTACGTCCATCGCGTCATTCGCGACCTGCCGGGCCATCTCGGTAACGTGGTACTTCAACATCGCCGACGGCACGGATGGCTTCTCGCCTCCATCGATCGCTCCGGCGGTAACCGAGCGCGCGGCATCCATGGTGTACGTGAGGCCGACCATGCGCGCGATCACGGCCTCGACGCCCTCGAACTTACCAACGGGCGTATTGAATTGACGCCTGATGCGCGCGTAGGCGCCCGTCGCCCAAGTGCCGGCCTTCGCGCCCCCAGTGCCGTTCGACGGCAGCGAGATGCAGCGACCGACCGAGAGCTGCTCCACCAACATGCGCCAGCCGGAGCCGGCCATCTTGGCGCCGCCGATGATGGCATCCAGGGGGACGAACACGTCTTTGCCCTGGATCGGGCCGTTCTGGAACGGCACGTTGACGGGGAAGTGGCGGCGTCCGATGGTCACGCCGGCGGTATTACGCGGAATCAGAGCACAGGTGATGCCGATGTCCGACTTCCCACCCAACAGCTTGTCCGGATCGAACATGCGGAAGGCGAGACCGATGACGGTCGCGATCGGCGCGAGCGTGATGTAGCGTTTGGAGAAATTCAGACGCAGGCCGAGTACTTCACGGCCCTGCCACATGCCTTTGCAAACGATGCCGGTGTCGGGAATGGAGGCTGCATCCGAACCCGCGCGCGGACCGGTGAGCGCAAAACAAGGGACTTCCTCGCCACGCGCCAGTCGCGGCAGGTAGTAGTTCTTCTGCTCCTCGGTCCCGTAGTGATTCAACAGCTCCGCGGGCCCGAGCGAGTTGGGTACCGCGACAGTGGAGGAGGCGGTGGTGCTGCGGCTCGCGATCTTGGCCAGCACGCAGGAGTGCGCGTAAGCGGAGAATTCGAGACCGCCGTATTTCTTCGGGATGATCATCGCGAAGAAGCCGCGCGACTTGAGGTAATCCCACACCTGCGGCGGCAGGTCGCCGCGCTCGTGAGTGATATTCCAATCGTCGAGCATGCGGCACAGCTCTTCGCAGGGTCCGTCGATGAAGAGCTGCTCTTCGGCGGACAACTTTGGGGCCTTGGCGGATAGCAGCTTCGACCACTTCGGAGCGCCCGTGAACAACTCTCCGTCCCACCAGACCGTGCCGGCCTCGAGAGCCTCGCGCTCCGTCTGCGACATCGAGGGCAACAGCTTCAGATACGCCTTCATGAACGGGCGCGTGATGATCGCTTTGCGCAGTGGCCGGACGTTGAGCAGCCACAGTCCCGCCAACATCACCCAGAGGAAGCCTTTCCAGACTCCGGCCGGCTCGCCCTGCGCACCCAGCCAGGTATAGGCGAGCAGAAGTACGGTGAATGTCGCCGTAAAGGCGAGCAGCGACAGGCGCTTGTAGGCGAGGAAGAGAATTGCCGCTATGAAAAGCAGCGTGATGACGCCGCCGATCTGGGTAACGGCGTAAGCCGCGGCGGCGATGAGAAGAAGAATGATGATCGCGCCGAGCATGAAACCTCCTGGTGGGGCGCCCCGTGATGTGGAGGCGCCCCCTTCAGACGAATGACCATCCGGCGCCGGCGAGCCACTCCGGGCCCGTGCCCGGCGCTCTCAGCCGAGCAGCGTCTTCACTCCGTCGCGCTCCTCGCGCAATTCAGCGTCCGTCGCGTCCATGCGCTTGCGGCTGAACTCGTCGACGGACAGACCCTGCACGATCTGATACTCACCGTCCTTGATGGTGACGGGATAGGAGTAAATCACTCCTTCCTTGATCCCGTAACTGCCATCGGACGGGACCCCCATGCTGATCCAGTCGCCGGGCGCCGTGCCGTGGAACCAGGTGTGGACGTGGTCGAGTGCCGCGGATGCGGCCGAAGCCGCCGAGGATGCGCCGCGCGCCTTGATGATGGCGGCGCCGCGCTGTTGCACCACCGGGATGAAGGTCTCTTCGATCCACTTCTGGTCCACCAACGACTTCGCCGGTTTGCCGTCCACGAGGGTGTGGCTGAGGTCCGGGTACTGGGTCGCGGAGTGATTGCCCCAGATGGTCATGCGGGTGATGGCCGTCGTGTGTTTGCCGGTCTTTGCGGCGAGCTGCGACAGGGCGCGGTTGTGATCCAGGCGCGTCATCGCAGTGAAGTTGCGCGGATTGAGGTCCTTCGCATTCGCCTTGGCGATGAGCGAGTTGGTGTTGGCCGGGTTGCCGACGACCAGCACTTTCACCTGCCGGTGCGCAACCGCGTTGAGAGCCTTGCCCTGCGCCGAGAAAATCTGCGCGTTGGCGAGCAGGAGATCCTTGCGCTCCATGCCGGGGCCGCGGGGTCGGGCGCCGACGAGCATGGCGACGTTGCAATCCCGGAAGGCAACTTTGGCATCGTCGGTGGCGACGATCCTGTTCAGCGTCGGGAAGGCGCAGTCGTTGAGCTCCATCACGACGCCCTGCAGTCCCGGCAGGGCAGGCGTGATTTCGAGCAGATGCAGGTTCACGGGCTGATCAGGACCCAGCATCTGGCCGGAGGCGACGCGGAAGGCGAGGGCATAACCGATCTGACCGGCGGCGCCGGTGATCGCGACGTTCAGGGCAGGCTTCATGGCGATGCGTATCTTTAGGCGGGAAAGGGCCCGGAATTCTATCGGCTATTGCGGCCGACCGTCAGCAGGAGCCGCCTCCGGAGGCACCGAATAGCCGGGATATACGTCGCGGAAGTGCTTGAATTCCTGCTCCGCTTCGCCAGTGAGGCCCTCGGCGCGCATTTTTTCGATGTAGTCGAGCCAGGCGCGCGGATTCGGGTGCTTGCGCCTCTCGGCGGCCGAGCCCACGCCAGCCCGCGCCGACTGCCGTGCCGAGCCGCTTTCCATGTGGATATTGGGCAGCGCAGCGGCCGGGGAGGCGGCCAGCGTCGTAGTGTCCTCAGACACCCCTCCTTGCGGAAAGGCCGTTACTGAAACTGCGCTCACCGCGGTTTGAGATTCGAAACGGCGGGAAGCCGTAACAATGACGGTCACCATCGGATCGGCACTTCCGGACGGCTTTTCTGCCATCTGCAAGCGGCTTGCCGCCATCTCGCGCTCCGTGAGGCCTCCCGAGGCGCCATGTCGGGCGGAGCCGGAGAGGTACACGATCCTGATGGGCTCGTTAGGTGGCGCAGTCGCAGGTGCCGGTGCGTAGTAGGCGCGTGGCAACGTCGCCCACGGAGCCTTGGGGGCCGGCGCCTTCATGCGGGCCGCCGAGCGCGGGAATGCGTTCGATGGCGACCTGTTCGCGGGTGACGCAACCAACGGCGCTGGTGCGGGCGCCTCCGCATCGGGAGCCGACGGCGCGTCGAACGGCAGCGTAATCTCCGCAAGCGGCTCCTC
>DATBCZ010000063.1:0-7085 GCA_036270175.1 Steroidobacteraceae bacterium
CGGCTCAAAGTAGTGTTTGCGAGATACCCAAACAAAGCCGTCGATTCTGGAGATGATGGCCACGTCGATGGGGCCTCCGACCGACTCTCGTCGCGAGCGATAATGACGTCTGCCGATCAGGGAGTATTCGCGTTGGTGGTATGCGTGGTGGGTCGCGTGCGTATCCGCACGCAGTCCTCCCACGCGTGTCGCACCTGCGAGTTGCGGTGCGGCGCGCGCGACGTCGGTCAGGAGCGAGCTGTTACTTAGGCCGAGTGTCCCAGGCGTGTTGCTGGAGCGCGGCTAACTGAGAGGGGTGCTCGCGAGTTGTCCGCCAGACCTCTTCGGCGCGCGCGTCTGCAAGGACGTGGTCCTTGCGGCTTACGACACCCTCGAGCGCGCGGTCGGCGACTTGTCTTGGAGGTGTTTTGGGTTGATTGATGCCGGTCGCCATCTCTGTGTCGATGAATCCGGCGTAGACGCCAATGACCTGGGTGCCTTGGCGTTTGAGCTCGATTCTCGAGGCGTCGGATACGACCAGCGCCGCGTGCTTGGTTGCGCAGTAAGTCGCGTTGAAGGGTGCAGTAAACCAACTCACGACGGACAATACGTTGACGATAGCGCCGCCGCCGTTCTTTGCGAGGATTGGGGCGAAGGCCCGCGTCATCGCTAGCATGCCGTAAACGTTAACTTCCATTTCGCGCCGCAGGGCGACGTCGGAGCCGTCCTTCAACATGGGCGTCATGAGCATCGCCCCGGCGTTGTTGACCACAAGGCTCAGATCGGCGCACTGGGACGCGACCGCCTCGATGTCGTGCGGGGAGGTGACGTCTAGTTTCAGGGGTATTACGCGCGGATCGGCGCTTTGCCCGGTATCGCCCTGTGGAAGGGTGCGCATTGCGGCGTATACCTTCGCTGCCCCCTGGGCCAGGAGGGCCTCGACGAAAGATTTTCCCAGGCCGCGGTTGGCGCCGGTAACCAGGGCGACGGTGCCTTTGATATCCACGCTGAGCTCCTGTGGGTGCCGCACGGCGACCGGCGAAAGAGGTGGCAAGGGTACCACCCTCGCTCGGATAAAGACCTTTGCCAGCGAGTCTAAGGCGATTGCCGCCAGATCTGAGGCGATGAGGCGTGCCCGGGGTGCGGCGAGTGCCGGCCCACGCGGCTTCCAAAGTGTTGGCACGTCCGCACCGAGGACACGTGGGCCTGCTCTTGAATCTCCTTGCGTTTACAATGCTCGGATATGTGGCGAAATCGCGTTATGGGGGAATTCACTTGATTCGAACCTGGAATGTGGCCTCAGGGCTGAGTGCCCTTCTGCTCGTAGCAGTTTCCGCGGCCGTGCACTCCGCGCCGGCTACCGCCCCGGCGAACGTGACCGCGCAACGCCTGTTGCACGCGGATTCCGAGCCCTCGCAATGGATGACCTATGGTGGCGATTACAACGAGCAGCGTTATAGCCGTCTCACGAAGATCACCCCTGACAACGTTAAGAAGCTGGGACTGAAGTGGTTTGCCGACTACGACACCAACCTCTCGCAGGATGGTACCCCGCTCTACATCGATGGCGTCATCTACGTCTCTACCGCCTGGAGCAAGGTGTACGCGTTCGATGCCGCCACGGGCAAAACGCTCTGGCAGTACGACCCCAAGACGCCCGGCGAGTGGATCAGGAATGTTTGCTGCGGAATCGCGAATCGCGGTATCGCCGCCTACAACGGCAAGATCTACCTGGGTACGCTCGATGGCCGCCTCGTAGCGATCAACGCCCATGACGGCAAGGAAGTCTGGTCCACGCTGACCATCGACAAGAGCAAGCATTACTCCATCACGAGTGCGCCGCGCATCGCCAAGGGAAAGGTGTTTATCGGCGAGTCGGGCGGTGAGTACGGCGTTCGAGGCTACATCAGTGCCTATGACGCCGAGACCGGAAAAATGGATTGGCGCTTCTACACCGTACCGGGTAATCCCGCGGACGGATTCGAAAACGCGGCCATGAAGAAAGCCGCCGCGACCTGGGGCGGCGAGTGGTGGAAGTTGGGCGGTGGCGGCACCGTGTGGGATTCGATTGTTTACGATCCCGTCACCGACCTCATCTACTTCGGCACGGGTAACGGCTCACCGTGGAACGATCGGTATCGTGATACCACCAACGGCGACAATCTCTATCTGGCCTCGATCATCGCGGTGAAGGCGGATACGGGCGAGTACGTCTGGCACTACCAGTCGACGCCGGCGGACACCTGGGACTACGACGCTGTCAGCCCCATGACGGTAGTGGACCTGACTGTGGACGGCAAAAAGCGTCACGTGATCCTGCAGCCTTGCAAGAACGGGTTCTTCTACATGCTCGAGGGAGCCACCGGAAAACTGCTGCGCGCAGTTCCGTTTACCGGAGTGAATTGGGCCGACGGCGTTGACATGAAGACGGGACGGCCGCGCGTCAAGCCGGAATCCCGCTTCCCGGTCGGTACGCCATTTAACCTCGAGCCCGGCGTCCAGGGTGCGCACGGCTGGCAGGCGAATGCCTTCAGTCCGCAGACCGGCTTGCTCTACTTCCCGACGCAGGTCGCCTACTTTCCGATGGTCGCCGACAAGAGCTTCACGCCGAACCCGGTTGGATACAACCTCGGCCTGGATTTCACGGCGCCCTTCACTTACTACAAGGACCACCCCGACCAGAAGGCCGGCTTCTCAGCCTATCTGCAGGCCTGGGATCCGGTCGCGGGCAAACAGGTCTGGAAAGGTGAGGTGAACCAGGGGCCCACCGGCGGTGCAGTAGCCACGGCCTCGGGCCTGGTCTTCCACGCAGGCGGTAGCGCGAATGAGATCCGCGCGTACGACGCTCGTACGGGTGAGAAGCTCTGGAGCTTCAACACCCAGACGGGCTCGGTCGCGCCGCCGATCACCTTCGAGTTGGACGGGCAACAGTACGTCGCACTCAGTGTTGGCGGAAACACGTTGGGCGGCTACTACGCGCCTAACTATTCCCGCATGTTGGTCTTCGGTCTAGGAGGCGCCGCGAAGTTACCGCCCACCGTTCCCTACACGCAGCCGCCGCTCGATCCGCCGCCGTCGACCGCCTCGGCGGATGTGATCAAGACGGGTGGGGACCTATACGCCAGGAACTGCGCCGCCTGCCACGGCGATCGGGGCGCGACCCGTGGAGCAAATTTCCCGGACCTGACGCGCACACCGTTGCTCAACAGCCAGGAAGGATTCGACGCGGTGGTGCTGAAGGGAATCCTGTCGTCACGCGGGATGGCTTCTTTCGCACCGGGTCTGCACCCGGACGATACGAAGGCCCTTCGGGCGTACATTATCGACCGCGCGAATGATGCGAAGAAGGCATTGGCGGCAGCTCCTCCCCCTCCGGGGCCGGCGGTTAGCCAGCCGCACCAGTAAAGCGGTCACGGAAGCGCCAGCCACCGTGAACCGGTGGTTGGCGCTCATCCGATCAGACAAACCGTCGCCCCGGGTCGTCGCCTCCTGTGAAGCCCGGAGTCCTCAGCGATCTACCATAGCCGCAAGCTTTTCGATGTAGCGCGGCCCCGATACGCCCTGTTCGCCAGTTGCGCCGTTGAGCGTCTCAATCTCCTTCTTCGTCAACTGCAGTGAATCCCCGCCGAGATTTTCCTCCAGGTACACACGTCGCTTGGTTCCCGGGATCGGCACGATGTTAGGGCTTACCTGGAGTAGCCACGCGAGTCCCACCTGTGACGGTGTTGCTCCACGCGCTCCTGCGACGTCGCGGACCACCCCTGCGATGCGCATGTTGGCGTCGAAGTTGGCGCCCTGGAAGCGGGGATCGGCGAACGATCGGAAATCGTCGCTGGGATATTCCTCAGCGCGCTTCACTTTCCCTGTCAGGAAGCCTCGCCCCAACGGACTGAACGGCACCAGTCCGATCCCGAGTTCCTGCAGCACCGGCAGGATGTGCTTCTCGATACCTCGCTCCCATAGGGAGTATTCGCTCTGCAGGGCCGTCACCGGTTGTACCGCGTGTGCTTTGCGGATTGTCGCGGCACTCGCTTCCGACAAGCCAAAATGCAACACCTTGCCCTGCGCGATGAGGTCCTTTACCGCACCCGCGACGTCCTCGATCGGTATTTTCGGATCGACCCGATGTTGGTACAGAAGATCGATCCGGTCGGTCTGCAGACGCTTCAGGGAGGCGTCGACGACTTCGCGGATGTGGGCCGGCCGGCTGTCGACACCGTCGAGGGACTTGCCGTTGAACTTGAAACCAAACTTCGTCGCGATGACGACACGATCGCGCTTACCTTGCAGGCAGCGGCCGAGCAGTGTCTCGTTCGTGAAGGGACCGTAGGCTTCGGCTGTGTCGAAGAAGAGGCAACCGAGCTCAATCGCGCGATCGATGGTGGCCGCGGATTCCACATCGTCGGGCGTGCCGTACGACTGGCTCATGCCCATGCAGCCGAGGCCGATGGCAGAGACTTCCAGGCCTTGGCCCAGCTTTCGTTTGTGCAGCATTTGAGGTTCTCCTGAGGGGGTTCAGGCAGTGTCGGAGCTATGGATCATTTGGAGAATATGGTAGAAAACGAATACGTTCCTTGGGATTCTGGTGATAATGCGCGGCAGCGAATTTGCGGAACTGCGGGCTTTCGTGGCCGTCGCCGAGCAGGGCAATTTCGGCCGGGCGGCCGCCGAGCTGCGGATTTCGCCGTCCACACTCAGCCAGACCATCCGGGAGCTGGAGGAGCGGCTGGGTGTCCGATTGCTCAATCGGACCACGCGCAGCGTATCGATAACCGAGGCTGGCCAGCGCCTGCTATCGCGTTTCAAGCCTGCGATGGAGGAGATGCAGTCCGCGGTGGCCGATGCGCGCAACCTGCGTGACCGTCCGGCCGGTACAGTTCGCCTCCAAGCTTCGCGCTCCGCATCAGCCGTGTTGGTCGAGCCGCGACTCGGACGATTCTTCGAAACCTACCCGGACATCATACTCGACCTCACCATCGACGACGCGATAACCAATATCGTCGCGGCGGGATTCGACGTGAGCATCCGCATCGGGGAGTTGTTGGAACAGGATATGGTCGCGGTGAAGATTGGCGAAGATATCCGCCAGCTTGCGGTCGCATCGCCCGAATACATCGCGCGTCATGGAGCGCCGCAGGTGCCCGCGGATCTGCACAAGCACCGCTGTATCAATTGGCGCTGGCCGGGCAGGGGCGGTCTGTACAACTGGGAATTTGCGGAGAATGGCCGCTGGTTTTCGGTTGCCGTGAATGGACCGTTGATTGTGTCGCATCGGGACGCGGCTTTGAGCGCGGCACTGCAGGGAGTTGGTATCGCCTTCTGGGGTGAGTACGCGGTGCGCCCCTCGATCGAAGCCGGAAAACTCGTGCCGCTGTTGGAGGAGTTCTCGCCGGCGTTTCCCGGGTGGCACTTGTGCTATCCCAAGCAACGCCACACGTCTGCGCCGGTGCGGGCGCTGGTGGACTTTTTCCGGCACGGTTAGTAGCCGGCGCGAGTTCAACGGGTCCCTGACTTTGCCTCCGCCAACAGCGTGCCGCAGTCAGCATCCTTGGCGTGACCCGGGTCGATCAATTTGAATTTCCGCTGCCCCTTTTCCAGGCTGACAGAAGGGTGCGTAAGCGTCCCTTGGACCGAAAATGGCGCGCTCAACCGTAGCACTCGCAGGTGTTTGGGGTGGCCCTGGAACTCCAGGTCGAGCGCCTCCGAGTCGAGTTGGATTGTGCCGCCCCCGGTGATGAGCACCGGGTCGGTGTCGATCACGAAAGTCTGCGACGTCAGAGTGCCGTCATGCGCCTGGAAGCGAGCGACGCCACAGCGGATTGGCGTGTCCTCTTTATTGTGCGTGAGCATCAGGCCCAGCCCGCGAAAATCGAGTCCGGTCAGTTCCGCGAGCGAGGCACGAATGGCGCCTTGTGGAAGAATCAGCGTCACGGTGCCGTCAGCCTTCGAGGCCATGTCGCGCGGCGAGCGGCCGCGGGCTGTGAGGTCGAGACGCCCTTGTAAGAGGCCGTCGACCGGGGGCTGTGAGGGGTCTTTGCGGGCGAATTGCCCGAGTCGGATGTTAGCGATGCGCAGGTCGACACTTGCTTTTGGGGTGTCGGGTTTTGCGTTGAATTCGATGCGGGCGGTGATTTTGCCTTCAGGCTGGGCTTGCGAGGGGTCGTTGGCCGATGCGGCGGGTGCTGATGCGGCCGAAGTTGAAGTGACCGAGGTGCTTGCGTTTGGTGTAGCCGGGGCAAGCGTGGCTGAGAGTTCTGGCACTACGATCACGCCGTGGTCAATCGTCATCTTGCCCAGGACTGAGTGAAGCGTTAGTTTCGCGGCATCGAGCCTTTTGGCGTGAAAATTCACGATGTAATCGAACCGGCGTATAGCCTGCAGGCGGAATGGAGTGTCAGACAGCAGCGCCGACTTTTCCTCGGGAGGCTTCTCGGGAGCGCGCCCCGCGGCCTTCGCACCGACATCGGCGAGCCGCAGCCGTTTTGAATTCAGATCGATGTCCAGGCGCGAGCGGCCGTTTTTATCCATCTCACTCGTGATCACGCCGTGCACGTCGCTGTCGCCCGAGGTTGCAACGAGGTCGCTCAGCTTGATGATGGTGTTACGCCGCGAGATTTTGCCGGACGCGCGATAGGCGGCCGTGTCGGGCAGGTTGATGCCGACCAGGTAATGGAGGTCCTTGAGGTCGGCGCCGTTGACTTCGAATGAGCCGTCGAGCACCCGGAAATCAAACGGATTAGAGAGAGACCCGTGACCGGTGAGACGGGAGCCGCTCGAGCGCTCGTCCAGGGTGAAGTTATAAGTTTTCTCGCGGGCCGCCGTGGCGAGCGGATCGCCATCGATGATGACGGTGGCCTCGCGGTCGTTCAGGGTGCCCTTGATCGAGATTCGTAGCGGCAGAGCTGTGTCCGTTCCGCGTGATTCCTTTGCTGCCTGCGACGCTTCGGCGTCGCGCTCATCGGCCGCCGCCTCGCCTGCCGTGAGGGTGCCATCAAACATCAGGTGTCGACGGTCATCGTGGAGCTCCAGGTGGGCTGCGGGTATCGACAGGCTGTGGATGACCGGCAGCCCGTTGCCCGGGATTATTCCGGGGGCGTTGCGGATCC
>DATBCZ010000064.1:0-20853 GCA_036270175.1 Steroidobacteraceae bacterium
AGAGGAATTGGTTACATTTATCCCGCTAGCGCCTCAATGTAGCCGGCGGATATGACGCTTTTGCAACGAGGGCGTAAAATTCAGCCGTGTCACACGATCGAAATATCCGCAAACCACAGTCGCCGCACCCATGAATCCCATCAGACCCCTTGGCCTGCGCCGCCCTACCGAGTTCCTGGAATGATCCTGGTGACCGGCGGCGCCGGATTTATCGGCTCGAACATCACGGCAGCGCTGGCGGGGCGCGGCGTCCCCGTCGCCGTTTGCGACCGTTTTCGCAGTAGGGACAAGTGGCGCAACCTGTCCAAGCACGAGCTGCGCGACATCGTGGCCCCGGAGGCGCTGACCTCATGGCTCGACACGCACTCGGAGGTAGTCGAGACGATAGTGCACATGGGAGCGATTTCGTCGACGACGGAAACGGATGTCGACCTCATTATGGAGGTGAACTTCCGGCTGTCACGAATGTTGTGGCGCTGGTGCGCGTCCCACGGAAAACGCCTCATGTACGCTTCCTCCGCCGCCACCTACGGTGCCGGCGAGCACGGGTTCGATGACGACGCCTCGCCCGAGGCACTGGCGAAATTGCGTCCGCTCAATGCGTACGGCTGGAGTAAGCACCTGTTCGATCGTTGGGTGGCTCGCGAGCTTGCTGACGGCGCCGCACGGCCGCCGCAATGGGTCGGACTGAAGTTCTTCAATGTCTACGGCCCGAACGAGTATCACAAAGGCGGCATGCAGAGTGTCGTCGCGCAGAAGTATCCGCTCGCCGCCAATGGTGAGCCGCTCACGCTATTCCGCTCACATCGCTCCGACGTACCGGATGGAGGCCAGAAGCGGGACTTCGTTTATGTCCGCGACTGTGTCGATGTGGCGCTCTGGCTCCTCGACCATCCGCACGTCAACGGCCTTTTCAATCTGGGAACCGGGCAGGCGCGCAGCTTTGAAGACCTCGCCCGCGCCATGTTCGCGGCTTTGGGGCGTCCGGCGGACCTGAGCTACGTCGACATGCCCGCGGCCATCAGGCCCAACTATCAGTACTTCACCGAGGCCAGCATGGAACGTTTGCGGAACGCGGGCTACACCCGGCCGTTCACTTCGCTGGCCGACGGGGTCCGGGACTACGTGGGACGCTACCTGTCGATGCCGGATCGGTACCGCTGATGAATGTTACGTTACCTCATGACATACAAACACGTCATTCTCGATCGTGACGGCGTGTTGAACCGCGAGGCGCACGGCGCGGGCTACGTGCTGGAGCCCGCGGAATTCTTCTGGCTGCCGGGTGCGCTCGAGGCGCTTGCGATGTTGCGACGTGCGGGCCTGCATTTATCGGTCGCCACGAATCAGTCAGGGGTCGGTCGCGGCCTCATGAGTGTTGCGCAGCTTGAAGCGATCCATGATCGAATGCGAACCGAAGCCGCAAGCAATGGCGCAGCGCTGGACGCGGTACTGTTCTGCCCCCACGCGCCCGATGAAGGGTGCGCATGTCGCAAGCCGGCTCCGGGTTTGATTCATGAGGCGCTCGCGCGTTCAGGAATCACTGCAGCCGAAAGCCTGGTCGTCGGCGACGATCAACGCGACCTCGAAGCCGCATCACGGGCAGGAGTGCGGGCGGCGTTGGTGCGCACCGGGAAAGGCCGGAAAACGGAAACACTACTGCGTGGGACGGAAGTCCCTATATATGATGATCTCCCCCAGCTCGCACGCGCGATCCTTGGGGACAATGAGCACCGAGTAACATAACTATGTCCATTTCCAATGTGTTCGCAGAACACGCCAAGGTCACCGCCCGGGCGGCTGAAGAGTTACCGGAAGTTCTGGAGCGCGTAGTGAAGGCCGCCGATGACTGCCTGCGCGGCGGACACAAGATCTTCGCCTGCGGTAATGGCGGCAGCGCGGCGGATGCGCAACACCTCGTGGCAGAGCTCATTGGCCGGTTTCTGCACGAGCGGCGTGCGCTTCCGGCCATCGCACTCACCGCCGATGCGGCGACCCTCACCGCGATCGGCAACGACTACGGGTACGAGCGGGTGTTTGCCCGCCAGCTCGAGGGACTCGCGCAAAAAGGCGACCTGCTCTTTGCGATCAGCACCAGCGGGAATTCACCCAACGTCCTGCAGGCCGCGCAGACCGCACGCGGTCTGGGTTGTGTCGTCGTGGGGATGACCGGCGAGCGTGAGAGTAAATTGGCCTCGTACGCCGACCTCGGTCTCCTCATTCGCGCGCCTTCGACAGTAACGGCGCGTATCCAGGAGGTGCATACGCTCTGCATTCATGCTATCGCGGACTCCCTCGACGCGCTCATACGACAGCGGACAGCGCCATGAGCGACGCAGCGCGCCTCGCGGAAGTCAGCTCCCTCCTTGCGGTTCTGGATCGTTATCCAGGAATGCACGTCTGGGTGGTGGGCGATCTGATGCTAGATGAATACGTTATGGGCGCCGTGGAAAGAATCTCGCCCGAGGCACCCGTACCGGTGGTGCGAGTGCGGGAAACCGAGCATCGTCTAGGAGGCGCTGCCAACGTCGCCCGTCAAGTGGCGGCTCTTGGAGCCGAGGTAAGTCTTGCCGGTGTGATCGGAGACGACCCCGCGGGTGAGGATTTTTTGCGTTTGTGTGCCGCTTCGAATATCAACACGCGCGCCGTCATCAGGCTTCCCCAACGCCGCACGACTCGCAAGCTAAGGGTTCTTGGGCATAGCCAGCAGCTCTTGCGCCTGGATTGGGAGGACTTGAAGCCGTGCGCGCCGCAAGCCACGGTGCGCATGGTCTCGAAGCTCGCGGAAGGTCCGCGGCCGCACGCCATCATCCTCAGCGACTATGCAAAGGGCGTGCTCACGCCCGAGACCATCGCGAGCGTTACAGCGCTGCGCGGTGGCGGCCCGGTGGTCGTCGATCCCAAACACAGGGATTTCACACGGTACCGGGGTGCGACCACCATCACCCCCAACTTGCGGGAGTTGGAAGCTGCGGCCGCGCAAACACTCGATGCGGACGACACGGACGCGATCGCCGCCGCGGCTCGCCAGCTAGCGCAAGCCGCGGGGCTGGAAGCCATGGTCGTCACCCTCGGCGATCGCGGAATGCTGGTCGTACCCGTGCAGGGAAGCAACATCGCGGTGCCGGCCATCAAGCGCGCTGTCTACGACGTCACCGGCGCTGGCGACACGGCGATTTCCGTCCTCACTCTCTCCCTAGCAGCGGGTGCGTCGCTCGCCGAGGCTGCGCAACTCGCGAACGCGGCTGCCGGGGTTTCGGTGGGCCAAATCGGCGCGGTCGCCGTGGACGCCGGCAGTATTCGCAATGCGCTCTCCGCGCGCCCAGATGGCAAGATCCTGACACGCGACGATCTGGTCGCGCGTGCCGCGACCTGGCGTATGGCCGGCAAGCGCATCGTGTTCACGAACGGCTGTTATGACCTGTTGCACGCGGGGCACCTCTCCCTGCTGAGTCAAGCGGCCAAGCTCGGGGATATCCTCGTGCTGGCCATCAACAGCGATGCCTCGGTGCGCCGGCTGAAAGGACCTGAGCGGCCCCTGGTCCCTCAGGAGGATCGCGCCGCGGTGCTTGCGGCTCTCGGATTCGTCGACGCGGTAACGATTTTCGATGAGGACACGCCGCTCGAGGTACTGCAGAGTGTGCGGCCTCATGTGCTGGTGAAAGGCGGCGACTATCAGCTCGACCAGGTCGTCGGCAGGGAATTCATCGAAGCGAACGGTGGACGCGTGATGCTCGTGCCACTCACCCCGGAGAAATCCACCACCGCGCTGGTCGAGCGCATTCGTTCAGGCGGGAAGACGCTATAGGAGCGGCTTGCCGCCGGGTGGCGCGGCCCTGGCGTGGTTGACGGGGTCCATGAGGCAGAGTGAGCACGGCTCAGTACTCGAACCTGATGTTGAGCCCGTAGGCGCGGGGCTCCGCCCACGCCCCGGCGGTCGAGGTATAGCCGGTCTGAACCGGCGCGCTCCCGCTCGTGTCGAAGGAAGTTACGCCGTTACCAACACCCAACGCGGGCTGGTAGTACTTACGGTTGAGAACATTGCGTCCCCACACACTGAATTTTAGGCGGTGCGACCAGTCAGTCTCCTGCGACATTGTAAGGCGCCCGTTCAGCAGGCCGTAAGCGGGCTGCGTTGCGAACAGCGCGCCCGGGATTGCCGGACCCGCACCCGCTTCGGCAAACATCCTGGCGCGATACACGTAGTCGAGATGCAACATCACGTCACGACGATCCAGATGCAGGAATGTGTAGTCGCCCGCCACGGATGCGCTGTACTTCGGGGTATAGGGAAGCGCGAATACACCTTTGATGTTCTCACCTACGACGTAGGGCGAACCACTTCCAGTGCCGGGGTCGAACACGGTGCCCGCTAGCGCAGCGGCTCGATCGATGCTCCAGTGAAGGTAAGTAGCGAGCGCCGCGAACGTGAGATCGCGCAGCGGCGCGGCCTGGAGCTCGAAATTCGCGCCTCGCACCGTCACCCGCTGAAATTCGAACGCTTCGTCCGTCAAGACGTTGGCTGGGAGAGCATATTGCACGTCTTTCCGGCGGCTATCGAATACCGCGACAGTGGCCCGTAGGCGGTCGTCCATGAACGCCGACCTCACACCCGCTTCATATGTCGTGGAGGTTTCCGGCCGCAGGGTATTGCTGGCGAACTGATTGGGAGGCGCAGACTCCAGCGCACCACCCGCCTGGTAGGCGGTCGCGACTTTGACGTACGAGCTGAAGCCCGTCGTCCACCGATAGGAGAGGCTGATTTCCGGTGTCGCTCTGTTATAGCTGAGATGATTGGGCGAATTGCTTTCCAACACGTCCGTCACGTTATCTGTAATGGAACGCCGTGCGTCCTTGCTGTCCCGGGTATAGCGGTCGGCCGCCATGAGCTCGAGGCGCTGCCCGAGAATGGACGGTCGCCAGCGCAATTGCACATACGCGGCTTGTGAACGCGATGTCGCATCGATCTGGGTGAGCTGCGACTGGCCGTTGCTCAACAGCAGGAAATCATACGAGTGCGCGCCGCGTTCCCTGAAGTAGGATAGTCCGGCGACATAGCCGACCTGGCGAGCGAAGAGGTCACCGCTGAAACGCAGGTCCTGCGAGAACTGATGCTGTTGGTAGAGATCGACGCTACCGGCGGGAAACCCGTAGTACTCCGCGTAATCCTGCTGCTCGTTCGCGTTCATGGTCCGATAACCGGTCAGCGACTGCACGGTCAATGCGGAAAACGCACGCCAAGTCAACGTAAGACCCTGCGCGGTGTGGTTCGAGGTGCTCAGTGGGAGATTGACCGGGCGATAGGTCGAGTGCATCGGCCCGCTGGGATCGGCGTAGTAAACATAGCCGCTCAATATCTCCCGGCCGTTCTGGGAAGGATTCGAGATATATTCGGGCGTGGAATCCAACGCGCCACGCTCGAGGGAGTACTCCGCGCGCAGGTTCGATAAACCGTCCCAGAGTAGCTGCAGACGGGCCGCCCGCCGTTTCTCCGACCCATAGTCGTGCGAATTGACGAGCTCGTTCTTGACGTAGCCATCGATCGAGCTCGCCAGGAGAGTCACTTTCGCCGCCAGATCGTGCCAGGTTGGCGTATCGAGCGAGCTCAGAGTGCTGTAGCTGTTGCGATTGCCGAAGTCCACGCTCTCCCCGAAATTCAGCTTCCCTGTGGGAGCCTGGCTGATGAGGTTAATCACGCCACCCGTGGTGTCGCGACCATAGAGAGCGCCCTGCGGTCCGTCCAGGACCTGTACCCGCTCGAGATCGAGCAGAGCGAAGGTGTTGGCCTGCAGACGGGAGACGTAGAAACCGTCCTGGTAAAGACCGACCGCACCATCGAGCGTGATCTGGCCCGGGGCGACCGGGCCTTCACCGCGCATGTACAGGCTGAGGGTGCTCAGGGAATTCAGAGCCCGGGTATAGGAAATGCCAGGCACCGCCGCGGCGATAACATCGAGAGAGGTGATACCACGCTCTTCGAGATCGGTAGTGTTCAGCAGTGCGGGGGCTTTCGTCGGGTTATCGGGCGGGTCGCTCTCTTCGGCGTGAGCGAAAATGGCGAACAGGCTGATCGCCGCAGCCGGCACCGCCTTAGCGGCGGCCCGGATCAGGTCGGTAAATGACATTCGGTACTTTCGGGAGAAAGATCCCGGTCAGAATGCCAGGGTTATGTGACAGGAGGACTGCCTGGCGGTTCAGGCACGTCACCGATCTGCCACATTCGGTGGCTAGGCTGCGATGTTTGCATACGGTCCCGATCCCATCGAGGCCCGAGATTCACTTAGGCCAGATCCTGCAGACGTCGGGGAGACCGGATGAGCGTCATTGACCGCCTGATCAACTACTCCACCAAGCCCCTTCCCCTGCGAGTGCTTGCCATGCGCAGGCTGCTCCAGCGCCTTCCCGTGGGGTCGTATGCTGCGAGACTGCAGGCGAATGCCGTGGACCGCCCTTGGTACGGACGCTGCTTGTACAATGCCGCGGTGGAAGCCAAGGCCCTTGGATACAAGGCCATCACGGCGGTCGAGATGGGAGTGGCCGGAGGCAACGGACTGGTCTGTCTGTGCGGCCACAAGGAGGAAATTCGCAAGTCGCTCGGTATGGAAGTCGTGCTGGTCGGCTTCGATACGAGCGTCGGCCTGCCGGCCACCGCAGATGCGCGCGACCTGCTTTACTGCTGGCCCGCTGGATCGTTCGAGATGGACCGCGCGGCGCTGGAAAAGCGCATTGCCGGACGGGCGGAGCTCGTGATTGGCGACGTCGCGCAGACCGTCAGGACTTGGAATCCGCGCCCCGACGCTCCGCTGGGTGCGGTGATGTTCGATCTCGACTTCTACAGCTCAACGATCGCTGCTCTCGAGCTGCTCACACGCGAAAATGTCCTGCCGCGCGTCTGGTGCTATCTCGATGACATTTCCGGCTACGCGGAAAATGCCTACACCGATGGAATCGGTGTGCGCGCGGCAGTCGGCGATTTCAATGCCGCACCGGAGCGCAGCACCTGGCGGGATCACATCATGCGGGCGCACGTCTTCAAGGGCCAGGTGCCGGAAGACTGGCACGAGCAGATCTACGTGTATCACCGGATGGGTCATGCCCGATATAACACCTGCCTATCACAGGCCAAGCACCAACTGTCATTGAATGAATGAGGCTACATGGCCGGCGGTGCGAACACGCAGCGCGCCCATACAACTCAGGCTCACCCCGAACGAGCCGAGCGCAGGCTCGCGAGCGCCGAGCGGGCCTCGTTCGAGCCGCTGAACTCGGCCGATCCTGACAGAGCGGCCTCGAGATTGGCCCGCGCCCGGTCGCGCTGCCCGGTGCGCAACTGCGCCATCCCGAGGTGGTAGCGAATGATCGGCGAATCCGGGGAGCGGTCGGCTGCACGCTCCAATACCGCGGCCGCGTCACGATACTCCCGCAACTTGAATTGCACCCACCCGCGGGTGTCGAGAAACGCGGCGTTGTCCGACCCGGCGAAATCGGCCGTCAGGTCACGGGCGCGCTCGAGACTCGCCTTGTCGGTCCGGGTGATAAGCAACATCGCGAGATTGTTGGCGACGATCTGCCGCGCTGAGGGGTCGCCCGCGTAAAGCGTTTCATACTGTGCGATCGCATCTTCGATGCGACCTTGCCTCTCGTAAAGGGCGGCGAGCTCGGCCAGCAGGCGCGGCTGCGTCGGAGCCAACTTCAGGCCATTCTGGTACTGGGTGATCGCCCCGTTGGGATCGTTCGCCGCCAACCGCACCTGCGCGAGTCCTCTGACGGACAGCCACGAACGGGGGTCGAGCTCCACGGCCCGGGTCAGAACCTCCGTGGCACGGGCCAGGTCCTTCGTCTCGACATAGACCTCACCCAACAGGTCGAGCACCTCTACGCTCTTTGGATCGTCCGCCAACGCACGCTGCAGCCGTGCCACCGCCGTCGCGCCACGACCGCGCTCGAGTTTCAAACGCGTGAGCGATGTCAAAAGCTCGAAGGAACCCGGTTGTAGAGTCAGGGCATGCTCCAGGTCTGCCTCGGCGTCGTCCAGACGACCCTGGTCATGAGCTACGAGCCCGGCGAGGTGATAACCCTCCGGGCTCTGCGGAAGAAGCGTTTGGATGTCGTCGGCCGCCTTCCGCGCTGCCCGTAAGTCGCCGTTGGCGATATATGCGCGCACCAACGTCTCGCGAGCCGGCCCATCGCCGGGTGCCTGTTGCACCGTTTCCTCAACCAGCCGCACTGCTTGCGAGGAGTGACGAGTCTGTATCAGGAACTGCGCCAGCTCGAGTTTGATCGAAGTGTCTGCGGGCGCGGCATCCATCGCGGCACGCAAAGCCTGCTCCGCCAAGGCCGGCTCGCCCTTGGCGAGATAGGCCCGCGCCAGGGTTCGATTCAACAGCACGGACTTGGGTCGGTCGCCGAGCACCGCTCGTAGATCGACGACGGCACTCGTCGGATCGTTTTGCGCGAGGGCGATGTCTGCACGCATGATCAGAGCGTCGTCGTCACGCGGACTTGCGTCGAGTACCTCTGCGATGAGCTCCTTCGCGCGGTCCGTGTGGCCTCGGGCGAGCTCGATAGCGGCGACGCGATCGCGAGCCGCCAGCCCCTTGGCGCCGCGGCCGGAGCCCTTTATCACGCCCTGATAGATGTCGAGTGCCTCCTGGGTCGCGGCCGCGCGCTCCAACAAAGTCCCGAGCTGCAAGCGCAACTCGTAGTTGTCCGGCTCCTGTGCAATGAAGTCGCGCAGAATCTTTTCGCCGTCGGCACGCGAGCGCTGCGTGGTGACGAAGTCCACCAGCGCGAGTTTGGCGGAATCCTGGTGCGGTAGGTCTTTCACCGCCTGCTCGAGGACACCCTGCGCCTCGCCGGGCTGGTGAGTGTCCGAAAAATGACGGGCGAGCTGTATGCGGGGGGTGAGCTCGCCGGGCTCGAGAGCGATGATCTTGCGCAGCTGCTCTTCCGCCTCGGCAGACTTGCCGGTGGAGAGATAGATGCTCGCCAGGATGCGATGCAGATCGAACGAGTCCGGCGCCTGGCTCACGGCATTCCTGACAATCTCCAGCGCGCGAGGCGAATCACCCGACTGCATCGCCAGGGCCGCCAGAACCGCGATGGCATTCTCGTTGGTGGGAGCGAGTTTCATCGCTTTCTCGGCGTCTACGCGGGCATCGACGTCATCCTTGATGTCGTGACGGGCGGCGGCGCGTGCTGCCAACAGGTCGGGATTGTCAGGAGACTCGAGCAACGCAGGCCCGATGACCTCGAGGGCCCTCGTGGCCGCTCCTCCTAAGACCAGGGCTTTTGCCAGACGCGCCCGCGCGCGGTCGTTGTGGGGCTCGTCATCGACCGCCGCCTGGTAGAAACCAACGGCCTTCCCGACTTCCCCGCGTCTTTCCGCGACGATGCCGTTGAAATAAGCCGCGTCTGAGTCCTTGGGAGCAATCTGCAAGGCGTTGCGGAATTCGATGCTGGCCTTCTCGAGGTTCCCGGCAGAGAGGTACTGCTTGCCCCGCTCCAGGTGACCGAGATAGCGGGATTGGGAGCCACCACAACCTGTCAGCGCGAGAAGCACTGCAATGGCGGCCGGCCAGGCGGACAGCCCTATATTGCGAGCGCGTCTCATCGAGAGGCTGGTTATTCTCAAAGTCGGAGGGACAGGTACAGTAGGCACTCCCGATGACGACCGTATGACACGTTCCGGCTAGCGGGCCGATGGCACCCCTGTCTGAAACTTTCGCCGTCCGATGATGCGCGCGGGGTTGCCGCCGACGATGTCGAGCGGCTCGACATTCTTGACGACTACGGCCCGGGCTCCCACGACCGCGCCCCGCGCAATCCGCACGCCCGGACCTATAAACGCCTCGGTGCCCACCCATACCCCGTCTTCGATCGACACCGGAGGCCGGAGCAACGGTAGCGCCGGATCGTTCAGATCGTGGGTTCCCGCGCATACGTGAGAGCGGTATGAGAGTGTCACGCTCTTACCGATGCGGACTTCCCCCAGGCTGTAAACGAGCACGTCCTCACCAAGCGCCGTCCAATCGCCGATTTCGACATTCCATGGCATGTAGAGATGTGTCGACGGATAGGTGTTGACGTGCGCACCGACCCGGGCGCCGAATAGCCGGAATATGAATCGCCGCCACCCGAAGCACGGTCGCGGACTCAGGCGAATGAGCCACCTTCCCAATCCCCAGGCGACGCGCCGTGCCTGCACACCGAGCGAATATTTGCGCGCCGCCTGGTTGGTTTTGTGGTCGACCGGAATGTCGGGGTGCGGCTCGTTCATCGCATGGACTTCAGGTGATCGGCGAGGCGCAATGATAGAGCCAACGCGGTGAATGTCGGATTGGCAATACCGCCCGCGGGAAACACCGCGGCCCCTGCCACGAACAGGTTATCGATGTCATGACACCGCAAATCCTGCCGCGTCACGCCGGTCTCGGGTGTGGCGCTCATCCGCGCAGTGCCCATGTGGTGGAATATGTCGCGCGCCGCCCCCAGCTCATCGCGCCGCTCGAAATCGGGCTCGCCCGCCAAGCGAATCTCTCCAAGCCCCACCCGCGCGAATTCCGCGGCCACACGACTCGCGAACCCGGTGAGCGTCTTCCTCTCGAGTGACGTGATCCGCCAGTCGAGACGCGCGCGCGGCATCCCAAGCCCATCGACACGCGTATCCAGGAATACGCGGCTGTCGCGGTTCGGTGCCTGCTCCGTGTCCACGAGCAGCAGGATGCGCCCGGCGCTCGGCGAGCGCCGCCGTTTAGCCAGGTAGCGCGTGAGTACGAGCCGGGTCAATTCGACGCTCCCCCGCAGCATCGCGACAGCCTCGTGCAAGGACGGCAGCTCGGGGCGCCCCGCCTGCACGGAGCGCAAGATCCGGCGCAATTCCATCCAGCCCAGCGCATCCGGGATCTGGAAGGCGATGTGCCCCATCGCATTCAGCCAGCCCTCGCGGCTCATCGCCGCATCGGTCGGCTCGACTTTGAGGCTGTACATCGTGTTACCGATATAACGGGGGTCGAACAGATTCTGCACCAACTGCCGCGAGGCGGCTGTCACTTCGCCGGCAACATAAGACACGTGATCCTGGAAACAGCGGCCGACCAGGCCACTGCTGTTGGCCACGCCGTTTGCGTCCGGGTGCCTGGAGGCCAGCAGGAGGCGTGCTGTTTCGATCCCACCGCATGCCACTATGTACGCGCGAGCTCGAATGCTCGCTTTTCGACCCGAACGCGAGCGCACTTCGATCGACTGGCA
This sequence comes from Steroidobacteraceae bacterium, assembly GCA_036270175.1. GTDB lineage: Bacteria > Pseudomonadota > Gammaproteobacteria > Steroidobacterales > Steroidobacteraceae > 13-2-20CM-66-19. The sequence continues at coordinate 11,251 of DATBCZ010000064.1, forward strand.
GCTGTTGCTTTCGGGGGGACAACGCACGTCGATCGCCGTTGCATCGAGTAATACCGTGACGTTGGCCGACCGCTCCAGGTCGCGGCGCCACAGGACGGCAAAGTTCCGCCGCCCCAGGGCCGCCCATTGGGAGAAGCGGACGCGGAAAGAAGCCGGATCGAAGGCCGGCGCGGTCATTCCCAAACGCGGCCACAAGGTGCCATCGTACGGCGGCCCTTCGACGCGCAACAGACGCTCCGCGCGCCGATAGAAAGGCTGCAGTTCCTGTAGCCGTAATGGCCACCCGCTGTCGGGTACCCATGGCCGGGCGGCCAACTCGCTTTCGCGCATGGGCACCAACTGCCCACCCCATGCGCGCGTCGTACCTCCCAGTGAGCGCACCCTCCCATCGCGCCAGCCGTCGTGTCGCAGTCCAACACTGTCGAGAGTGTTGAGATCATCGGCCGTCGAGTCCGGCTCTCTCGAGCCGGACTCGAGCACGAGGACCCGCCAGGAGGTCTGTAGGAATTCGGCGGCCAACGCGAGTCCAGCAGCACCCGCGCCTACGATACAAAGGTCCCATGTCTGCGCGTCGGGCGTGAACCCGTCGCCGGCGACGCCGAAGTTATGAATCACGGCAGCGGCTCGAGGAGTTTCATGAGCTCCGCCGCGCGCGTATCGTCGCCGCCGCCGGTCGCCGCGCGCACGTTTCGCTCGATGCGCGCGATCGAACGTGACTGCATGAGCACGATGCCGCGCGGGTTCGACAGAACTGCCGCGCGCAGCAACAGCGCACCTAACTCATCGTCGCTGCACCCTTCGAGCCACGCGAATGAAGCGGCTGCGAGCGACTTTCCAGGCGCGGTGCGCAGGGCGGCGAAGCGCTCGCGGCACGTCGTAATGGCACGACCGATGAAGCCAAAAGTGATCAACAGGCCGGCGCTATCGCCCAACATCGCCGCATTCTGACGTGCCAGGTCGTTGTCGAATTGCACGACGGCGGCGAGTTTCGGACACTGTCGCAAAACCGGGAACAGCCAATCGAAGTCAGTCGCCACGCCAAAGGCGAGTATCTTGCCGGCGCGCCGCATGTCCTCGAGCCAGCCGAGCACGGCTTCGCCCGGAAGCGCATCGACACTGGCCTGGTGGGCCAGGAAGAAGTCAACGTAGTCCGTGCGCAGTGCGCGCAGGCTGTTCTCCAGGCTCGCCTGCACTTCCCGCAGCGAGAAGGAAGGCGGTTTGCGGAGCACGCCCGCGTTACGGACCGCGACCGTGCGCAGCGCGGGATACAACTGCAGAGCGCGCCGCGCCAGTCGTTGCAGTATCGCCAGGCGCGCGGCCAGCGGCGCGGCTTGCAGACCGAATTTCGTCGTGACTGTGATCTTATGACGGCGTCCGGACAGAAACCGTCCTAACGTACGCTCCGCTTCGCCGAAACCGTACAAAGGTGCGGTGTCGAAGTGGGTCACACCACTGGCGAAAGCGGCGGCCAGCGTATTGAGCCGCTCTCGCGCGCTCCCAATACGCAACAGCCCGCCGGTCCCGAAGCCGACTCGCGATGTCGACTTACCGATGGTGGGCACCGCCAGCACAGGCCCTTCCGGGCCGTTCATGGCGACGGCACTCATACGGGCAGACCGCGGCGGCGACGCTCCAATTCCAAGCCCTTACACGCGATGAGGTATTCGTAGATCGCCTGCAGGGTCGCGTAGGTAAATCCAGCCCTACCATCGAGAAAGCCGCGGCGCCAGACATAGTAGTACGCGAACTTCACCAACGGGCGCGCCGGCATCCGGAAGAAGATCTCCTTCAGTGCGCGCCGTCGCTCGTTCGGGTCGCGTGACCAGATCGAGTCGCCGGAGGTACGCCGCTCACGCACCTTCGCAGCTTCGAACGCCTCCATATCCGAGTAGCGATTATGTCGCGCGACCCAGTGCGATACACCGTGACTGAAAGGGTAGTGAATGATGTGTCCGTCGAGCTCGCCGATCGGTCCGTCGACGACCGCGACCGGATTCACGAGACGCTCATAGCGGATTCGCTGCGGGCGAAACAGGCGCACCAGCCACGTGGGATAGAGCTGCGCGTGCTTCAGCCAGCGCCCCATGAAAAAATCCTTGCGCCGGATTCGAAAAGCCGCCTCGGGCGCATCAGGCCGGGCGCGACGCAACACATCGTCACGCAGATCCTCCAGACAGCGCTCGTCGGCGTCGAGATAGAGGACCCAGGGATGACGGAATTCGATGTTGGTGACCGCCCAATTCTGGTGGCTCGACCAGTTATCGAAGGGCCGCGTGATCACCCGCGCGCCGCGTTCCTCGGCGATGGCACGAGTCCGGTCCGTACTCAGGGAATCGAAGACAACCACGTCGTCGCACCAGGACAGCGAGTCCAGGCACGCCGCGATGTTGATCTCCTCGTCGAGGGTTAAAATCAGGACCGAAACGCTCACCTTGCCTCGCTTGTCGGATCATCGGCCGCCGGCAGACCGGTCCAGGGACCGCCGGCCGCCCGCAGGCCGGCCAGGGGACCGTCACCAAACCGTCGTATTCAATGCGTACTATTTTGGGTCCCCAAAACAGAGCATAACCATGCATGCACTGCGTCCCAGCCCACCGGTTAAGGTCTATGCACTGTTAGCCGTAGTGGCGGTCGCCGCGGTCGTGCCGTTCGCCCGTGTGTTGGGAGGTCTCTACAATATCTGGAACCTGAAGCCGGAGTACAGCCATGGAATCATCATTCCACTGCTGTCCGCTTTTCTCATCTGGAGACAACGCGACCAACTGCGCGGCCTGCCGCTGACAGGCTCCTGGACCGGACTCGCTCTCATCGCCGCAGGCCTCGCCTTGCGCTTCATCGGCGAGCGGACGACGCTGGAGACTATCGAGCATTACGCCTTCCTCGTCGTGCTTTACGGCCTGGTACTGGCGCTCACGGGACCTGCGATCTTCCGCCGGCTGTGGATGCCACTGTTGATTCTCGTGTTTGCCGTACCGCTGCCGAACTTCTTCAATAACACATTGTCGTTGCAACTGCAGTTCCTCTCCTCGGTCCTCGGCGTGTGGGTCATCCGCGCCGCGGGCATCAGTGTGCTGCTCGAAGGCAACATCATCGACCTGGGAAACTATCAGCTGGAGGTCGCGGAGGCCTGTAGCGGATTGCGTTACTTATTCCCGCTGATGACGCTGGCATTCATCGTCTCCTACATGTTCCGCGGGCCGGTTTGGAAACGTACGGTCATCTTTCTGTCGAGCATTCCCATTACTGTGTTGATGAACAGCCTGCGGATCGGCTTCATTGGCATCACAGTCGAGCGGTGGGGAACGGGGATGGCCGAAGGCGCACTGCATGATTTCGAGGGTTGGCTGGTATTCATGTTCAGTACGGGCGCGCTCGTCCTCACCGCGATCGGGCTCTCCCGGGTCGGGCCCTCCAGGGTGCGGTGGCGGGACGCTTTCTCGATGGAGCCGCGGGCGGCGATGGCGCAGACCGGGGCCATGACTGCCCCCGCGCTCCTGACGCAACCCATTCCGCGCTCGTTCCTCGCCGCCGCGGTACTGGTTCTGTTGGGGGCGGTGTTGGGGGAGACCATGCCAACTCCCCACATGACACTGCCGGCACGGACCAGCTTCTACGACTTTCCGAGCGAGATCGGCGCCTGGTCCGGCCGCAAGGAGGCGCTCGAGAGCAAATATCTCGACATTCTGCGCCTGGACGATTACGTCATAGAGGACTTTCGACTGGCGGACGGTCCCCCGGTGAATTTCTACGCAGCCTATTACCAGACACAGGACTACTCGCGCGGGATCCACTCTCCGCACGATTGCATTCCGGGTGGCGGCTGGGAAATCACAAAACTCGAGCAACGTACGTTTCCCGCCACCGCCACGACTGCGCCCTTCCAATTCAACCGCGCCATCATCCAGTTGGGTGCCACACGGCAGATCGTCTACTACTGGTTCGAAGAACACGGTCGCCACGTCACCAACGAGTACCTCGCGAGGTGGTATCTGTTCTGGGACGCGTTCACCCGGCATCGCACGGACGGCGCGCTCGTGCGCTTCATAGTCGCGTTGCCGGCGGGAGCCAGCGAGGTCGCCGCGGACGAACAGATCATGAGTCTGGCGGCTCGCGTCGAGCCGACCCTAAGCCGTTACGTGCCGAACTGAGATGGCCGCGCCCGAGCGGGCGGCCGCGACCGCAATCGCTGCGGTGGCCGTGGCAGACGACCCTTCACCGACGTGATAACCATCCTATTCAAGTTGGTCCTGGCGATTGGCGATGGGCTCCTGGGAGCGTGGCTACTGCGGACGGGAGCGCTGGAAGAATGGGCGGAGGGGCCCTTCTTGCGCCGCATGACCGCGCTGCAGGTCATTCCCGCGCTCGTCCTTTTTGTAGGTCTCTACGTGCTGGGTCGCCAGGAGGTCCCCTCCGACGTCCCCGGCTACTACCTGCCGGCGGCCCATGCCGCACTGGCGGGTAAACTTCCTTTCCGTGACTTCACGAGTAGCTACGCCCCCCTCTTTCCGTATGTCGGCGGAGCACTCGCGTGGATCTGGGATAGCGGGAAAGTGTTCGCGCTGTTTTCGATCCTGGCGAACGCCGTGGCGCTCATCCTCTGGCATCGGATGGCGGGCGTGTGCGTGGACCGGCAAAAGGCACGACAGAGCACTCTTCTGTTTGCCACGAGCGGACATCTTCTATACCAGAGCATGCTCGGCACCAATCAAACCTGGATCGGCGCCGCCCTGGCGGCCAGCGCGTTATGGGTTGTCGCTGATCGTGCGGCCGCGTCCGGATCGGTACAGGCCGTCGCAGCCTGCGCCACCAAAATTCTGGTCCTCCTCTTTTGGCCGGCTCTGTGGATGTGCGCGCGGCACCGCTGGCGTTGGCTCGCAGCGGCGCTGCTGCCAGCCGCGGCGCTCTACGCGGCTTTTGCGGCCGCGGGAGCCGATGTCCTTTATCCATTCCGTGCCGAAGGCGGTCTCATCACCTCCGGAAACCTCCCCTACGTCCTCGACCCGCTTTTGAGCGCGACCGGGGCCGCGAAAAGGACACTTTGCGACGCCGCTTTGCTGGGAGCGTTGGCGGGCACCACTATCTGGTTATTCTGGCGCCTCCGTGCGCTCACACCGACACAGCGTGCCACGGCGCTGCCCCTCGCGCTTGCGCTGACGGGTGTCGTATTCCTGTTGATCAGCAAGAAGAGTTACACGGGCTATGCCGTATTCGTGTTGTATCCGATCACGGTAGTCCTCGGAATCGGCATGCGTAGCTTGCGGGCCCGTGTTGCGTTCCTGATCGCCTTCAACGCATTGCTGGCAACGGAACCAAGCATGTGGTTTCACCTGGGCGGTTTCATGGGCACGCTGCAGGAGTGGCTCGACGCAGGCGGCGGTTCCAAGGCCCTGACGTTCGTCCTCGTCGACGTGGCACTGCTGGCCTGTTATGCCTGGGTGGCCTGGCTCAGCGTACGATGCATACTGCGGACGACTGACGGCGCAATGACATCCAACAGTGCAAGCCAGTCCGAAACGGCATGCTCCTTGGTGTAGCGCGCGAGCGCGAGCTCACGCGCTCGCGCGCCCAGCGACTCGAGTCGGGCCGGGTCATCCCGTAGCGCCCGCAATTCCGCTGCGAGACCCTCACTGTCGCCCACCGCGACGACGATTCCGCAGCGCTCGTGTCTTATCAATTTCGCCAAGTCGCCCGCGGTGTCGCCAATGAACACAACCGGACGGCCGGCGGCGAGAATGCCGTAGAGTTTGCTCGGTACGATGAGACCTTCCAACGCGGGAAGCAGACTCACGAAGTGCACATCGGCAGCAGACAGGCTGTCACTGAGCAACTCCGCCGGCTGATAGCTCTGAAAGAAAAAGCTGTCGAGGCCCTGGGCTTGCACTGAAGTGCGTACGGCTTCGGCCTTGGCGCCGCCTCCCGTGATGAGAAAAGCGAAACCGGGGTTCGAGCGCAGCAGCAGCGCGGCGCCGATGAGCGTCTCGAATTCGTGGGCGCGCCCCAAGTTCCCCGAGTAGCCGGCGACGAACCGGCCGGCGAGTCCCAGCCGCTGCCGGGTCGCGCTCTCGGCTGCGGGCTGCGGCACCACGCTATGGGTGTCGGCCCAGTTCGGCACGATTCGCACCCGCGCGCTGTCGATTCCGGCGGATAAGACCCGGTCGCGCATTCCTTCGCCCAGCACCACGTTCATGGCAGCGCGCCGCAGGGAGCGATCGCGGGCGGCGGCCAGCCGGTTCTCCAGGGGTTTTGGCATGAGGTTTGGTGTCAGCACCGAGGCGACTTCGGGGAACAGGTCCTGCAACCAGTTGACGAGGACGGCACCGCGCACACGTGCTGCATGCGAAACTACGATCGAGATGAGCGGAGGATCGGTCTTTGCAACGACGACATCGCCACGACGGAGAAGCTTGAGGAGCGCAAGCCCCGCGGCGGCGTGGAAGCTCAAGTAATCGAGCGCGCGACCGGCTAACCGCGCGCGACCGCGTGCAGCCTTTGACACCCGATGGATGCTTACCCCATTAGCCACTTCGAAGGGCGCTAGCGCCGCCCCAGGATTCTCATAAAGCTGCCGCGACGTGACGACCACCACGGATACGCCCCGCTCGGCAAGCCGGAACGCCAGCTCCGTCAGCATGCGGCTGGTGGCCGACTGATCGGGAAAGAAGTAGCGATTGACGAATACGATCCGGGGAAAGCGCGCCATGGAGCCGTGCAATCTAGCCCCGCCATATGACGTTCTTGCAACAAGGGCTCAAATAAGGGGTGTCATACGAACGCAATGGGCGCCAGCCACAGTCGCTACCCGCTCGAGTCCCCGCAAGGCGCGGCCGGCCGGCGCGACCAGAGCCTATGACACTGTTCAGCCCACTGTGGCGCCCAGCGCCGCGTGTATTGCAATACGCCACCACCTTCGCTTTGTGCGCCGGTCTCTGCGTCGTGGTCGTCATTTCCAATCGCGTCGTCTTCTCGGGTGACGCCGACTCCTTCACGGTGAGCGAATGGCTCATCAACTACGCGGGCGGTTTCGTGCGCCGGGGCTTGGGTGGCGCAGCGATCCTGTGGCTCGCGAGAATCCTGAGTGAGAACCCCCGGGAGGTGTTGTTCGCGATTCTGCTGGTCTGTTACGCGATCATATTCGGGTCGGTCGCCTTGATGTTGCTGCGGCTGCGGGACGCGAACTACCTGGAGCTGCTGCTGGCGCTCTCGCCGTTCGCGACACTGTTCCCCCTCGTTCACGAGGTTGCAGGCCAGAGAAAGGAGGTGCTCATATTGGCCCTGGCTGGAATCGCTGGCACGACGCGCATCGGGCGTCTCGACAGCGGCGCAAAATACCTGGGCTGGTCGCTCGCATTCGCGCTGCTGATCGCCGCTCACGACGGGTCAATATTCTTCCTGCCGCTGTTCGTCTTCTACCTCCAGACGCTCGCGCCACCGGAACAGGCGCTGCGATATCGCGCGGTACTACTGCTGATGCCTGCGGCCAGCGTGTTTTCGCTGAGCTATCTGAATTCCAGCCAGGTTGACGTTGGCGCGATCTGCGCGGCGATGTACCGCGCCGCGGACGGTAACTGGTGCTTGCCGGCTCCGGCAACAACCTTTCCATTCGCGGTCGCGTGGCTGAAAGCATCGGCGCTCGACGGTCTACGATCCGTTATCGTGCGTTATACAACAGGATCGGGTAGCGCCTTAGCGCTCACGCTGCTGGCAGGAGCTGCGGGGCTTGCGCCAGTCATCATTGCCCTGCGCAGGGATACGACGCTAGCGCGCGCGGCGCACGGTCTGCCGTTGCGCGGACTGTTTGTCTGGCTGTCGATACTCGCCATCGGGCCGGTCTTCGTCGTTGGTAACGACTGGAACCGTTGGTTTTACATCACCACTTCGCTGCTCACGCTGCTGCACTTCGCCGCTCGACAAACTGCACACGGTCGCCTCGACGGAGTCCGCGACTCTCTCGACCCCGATGTGTTGCACGCCTAACGGCTCGTGTATCACGACATGTCGAACGCCATATGGAAACCACTGGCGTGGCAGATTGAAGTTGCCAAACAATGCGATGCAAGGCGTGTTCTGGCTGGCCGCAAGGTGCATCGGTCCACTGTCGTGACAGACCAACAAGGCGCATTGCGCCAGTACCGCAGCGGATTGGCGCGGTGTGAGCGTTCCGCAAAGATTGATTTGCGTGCCGCCCCAAAGTCCCGCCAGCCGATCCGTCAGCGCACGCTCGTCGGGCGCGCCCACGAATACCAGCGAAACATCCGGTACGCGCAATTGCAGTAGTCGGATCAGGGCGGCCCAACGCGCCTCGCCCCAATCCTTTGCCGGAATCTTCGCTCCGGGAGCAATTGCAAGCAGCGGCCGCCGTCCCGGCAGTGTGGACAGGTGGGCGGTGGCGGCACTTTGCTCGGCAGGACTGAGGCGCAGATCCCAACTGGCCGGTGCCAGGTCGACCGGCATCGCGGCGCCCAGAACTCTGGCCAGACGCTGCACCTCATACTCCAACTCTCCCGTGGTGGGATCGGTCCGGCACTGCCGTGCGCCCCGGCGCAGCGGCGCGGCAACGACATTGCGGACACCGGCGGCCCTGAAGAACCACAGATCACGATAGACCTGCAGCACGTTCGTCCGTGGGGTGAGGTAGACGAGTGCGTCTGGGGAAAGCTGGCGCAACTCGCGGGCTATCGCCGCGAAGCGATTGAGTTTCCCGCGACCCACTGGAAAGTAGAGAGTCTCATCTACCAGTCCCGTGCCGGCGAGGACGGATTCCACCGTCGAAGCCCGCATGGAATCGACGGAGTTCGTCAGCAGGAACTTCCGATGGAGAGGAAATGCCCGCGCAACAGCGTGGAAACAGGGCAGCGCGACCACAGTGTCACCGATGCTACCGATACGAAATATAACCAGGGCGGGTTGGCTCATGGTGAGGTTAGCGGCGCAACGCCGCGTTCCGCCCCGAAGCGCAGCACTGCCTCCTGGATTCCTGCAGCGGCGGCTTCCACAGACCAGCGGGCGCTTTCGCGCTCGGCCGCGACAGCCATCGCCGCGAGGACCGTCGCGTCGCAGGTGAGCGCCTTGCGCAGAATGGCGGCGAGCTGCTCGACGTTCCCGGACTCAAATACCCAACCATTAATGTCGGCGGCGACCAGATCCCGCGCACCGCCGACCTTGCTCCCTGCGATTACCGGACGTCCGCACGCCATAGCTTCGTTGAGAGCGAGTCCCCAGGTTTCCCCGGGCCCGCGCGACGGCAGCGCGAACACGTCGCCCAGGCGGTATACCGCAGGCATGGCGCTCTGATTCTGGAAAGGCAGAAAGTGCACGTCCTCGCGGCCTTGCGCCCGGGCTCGTACCTGCTGCTCGAGCTCCCCGTTGCCGACAAACACCAGGTGACCCGGAGTCCCACAGCGGGAGAATGCTTCGAGCATTAGCAGCGGGTCTTTCTTGGGCTGCAGTTTGCCGGCAAAGACGACCGTGCGGGCTGCCGCGGGAATTCCCAGTTCCTCACGCCAGCGCGCCGCGCGGCTCGCTTGACTGCCGTCCGGGTCGGCGAATCGGCTGGTGTCGATCGCATGTGGGGCGAAGGGAATGCGCTGCGGCGGCAACCCGCAC
>DATBCZ010000065.1:0-5400 GCA_036270175.1 Steroidobacteraceae bacterium
TGACGAGGTTCGAGATGAATCCCACCAACACCCCGGAGCTCCCCGCGGTGAGCGTTGGCGAATTCTGCACTCCGGCGCGCAGCGACTCGCTCAGGGTCTGAATCACACCGGAGCGGTCGAGCCCTTCCACAAGAACAAACAACCCGGCGACCAGGGGGATAACACCCCACGAGATCTCGCGAACGAATGGCCAGGGCGACGATCGCTCTAGCGCCGCAACGCCGGCCAGGGTCAGGACTCCCGCCACGCAAGTAGGCAAACCAAGCTGCCATCCCATGGCCGAAGCGCCCGTCAGAACCAGGGCGGCGAGTACGATGCCCCAGCCGGCCGCTCGTCCCGCAAAGGAGAGTCGCGGCACGGGGACTTCCGACGGGACCGGCTCAACGAGGGCCTTCCGCTGCGTCCACTTCAAAATGGCATAGGTCACCGCGATAGCCACGATGGAGGGCAACCCGAAACGGGGCACCCATTCCACCAGCGGGGGCATCTGACTTCCGTAGATCACCAGGTTCGCGGGATTCGAGATGGGCAATACGAAGCTCGCCGCGTTGGCAATCAAAGCGCAAATGAGCAGGTAAGGTCGCGGCTGCGCGACCTTGCAGGCCCGCGTGACGGCGGCGACCGCAGGCGTCAACACCACCGCGGTCGCGTCATTCGAGAGAAACACCGTAACGACAATACCGACCGCATAGATGAGGCGAAAGAGCCGGTTAGGCGATCCCCGCGCGTGCGATGCTGCCAGCGAGGCCAGCCAGTCGAATAACCCCGTCTCGCGCGCCACCTCCGCGAGAAGCATCATTCCCGTCAGGAAGAGATAGACATCGAGCCCCTTCCCGATTCCCCGCAGCGCGTCGGCCACGGGCATCAGCCCCAGGCACACCAATGCCAGCGCTCCGGCGGCGGCCCATACCGCTTCCGGCAGCCCGAAGGGTCGAACGATCACGCCCGCCGTGGCAAGCACGGCAATGCTCCAGATCGCGAGGTGCGCTAGAGGCGGCGAAATGATGCTGTGGGCGGCGAGTCGCTCATTTAGCCGGGGGTGAGCTGCCCCGGGCGAAGGCTTTGGCCGCTTCCTGGACGGAAATCATACCGTTAGGATGCACCATTTTATCGAACTTGTGCTCGGCGTAGGCCAGAAATTCCTGCTTGGAGATGCTGCCGTCATGATCGGTATCCATGGCGCGGGCATTGAAGGCCAAGCCACCGGTTGCAAAGTCTTTGGTCGCCGTCGAAATGCGAATGGTGTCTTTGCCGTTCGCCATCATGTCCCACATCTTCGCGGCGTAGGCCATCATCTCTTCCTTCGTGATCATGCCGTCGCCGCTCGTGTCCATGGCCTTCGCGTCGAAGTGCATGCTGTTGCCCGTGGCGAAGGCATTGCTCTTGCCGGTCTGAGCCTGCGCAGCAGAGGCGAGCAGCAGGAAGGCTACCGAAAACATCACTCGCATCTTGAGCATCACGATTCCCCCTGATGGATTGGCCGTGTCGGGGAGTATGCACCTTTCGGCCGCAAATCGTGAAAGGACTAACATCCATGTCCGTGTCAGTGTCCGTGTCAGTGTCCCGTTTCCGGTACACCTTCAGCGCGTACGTGCCTGCCAGCGGCTGTTGCGAAACCAAACCAGTGTCACGGCCAATGCCAACGCGTTGCCGAGTGGGAAACCCCACCACAGTGCCCGGAATCCCAACGGCGAATAGTAGGAAAAGGCAAACGAAATGGGCAATTGAAAGCCCCACTGCATGATGAGCGACAACATCATGGCCTGTAGTGTCTGACCGGCACCGCGAAAGGCCCCGGCGAGAACCTGTTGTGCGGCGATGATGCCGAACGCCGGTGCCACCACCAATACAAAACTCGTGGCGAGCTGCGCTACCGCTGAATCCGTGGGAACCAGCATTCCGGCCACCCAGGCGGTCACGGGCATGAAAAGCAAACCGGCCACGGTGAGCGCTGCAAACGCGAACAGCCCGCTCACCCGGGCAGCGGATCGAGCCCGCTCCGTCAGGCCGGCGCCGAGGTTCTGACCCACGAGGGTCGCCGTGGCTGCGGACAGCCCCAACGCCGGGATGAAAAACAACATGATGATGCGCATGCCCAGCCCGAAGGAGGCCAGTGCGTCGGTCCCAAATCGCGCGGCAAGCGCGGTCAGTAGCAAACTCGCAAGTGTCCGCGTGGATTGCTCGACGGAGGCCGGCAGGGCAATCGCCAGCGCCGTCCGCAGTAACGCGGGATCGATCCCGAAATCCGCGCGCCGGATGCGGATACCGAAGCGCCCCGTGAACAAAGGCGTGATACCGATCACCGCCGCGACCGCCTGCGACCCAACAGTGGCCCAGGCGGCACCGGCAACACCCAGGGGTGGCACCCCTCCCCAGCCGAAGATGAGCACCGGATCCAACACCGCATTCAATACGACGCTCGCGGCCACGACCATGAGCGGGAAGCGCACCTCTCCCGCGCCTTGCAGAATCGACTGCCCCATCACGAAGGCATATGACGCCGTCAGCCCGGCATAGGAAATCGTCAGATAGTCCGTGGCGCCCGCGAAAACATCCGGCGCGACCGACATTGCCCGCAACACCGGTCGCGTCGCGAGCAGCCCGACCACACACAGGACGAGCGACACCGCGACAACCATCACCATGGTCTGCGCAGCGACGCGATTGACCATGGGGCGATTACGGGCTCCGCTAAATTGCGCGACGAGGATCAAACCCGCGGTGGAAAGCCCGCTACCGAGCACGACGAGTAGCAGCGTGAGAGGTGTCGTAACCGAAACGACCGCCACCGCCGTCGCGCTCACGCGGCCCAACCAGAATGCGTTTACCAACTGGTAGAGGGTCTGGAGAGTGATGGAAGCGAAGACCGGGAGCGCCAGCCTCAGCAGCACGGGCAGAAGCGCGCCTTCGGTGAAGCGCTTCGTTCTTTGCTCGAGGACGTCCACCGTGGCGCTCAGTGCCTGATGAGATCCGACACCTTCTCAGCAGCCATGATGACCGCGGCATTGGTGTTACCGCCCGGAACGGTCGGCATGATCGAGGCATCGACTATCCGCAGACCCTGCAAGCCGTAGACCCGCGCCTGTGAATCCACGACGGCCTGCGCTCCCACTCCCATGCTACAGGTTCCCACGGGATGTTGGCATAACTGCGCGGTGCGAAGAATGAAGGCATCGAGATCGGCGTCGGAACTGACATTCTTGCTCGGAGTGATTTCCTCTCCGGTCAACTCCGCTTGTGGCGGTGTTCGATAGATCCGGCGCGCCTCGCGGATACCTCGCCTGAGCGTTTCGACATCCGCGGTTTCTGTCAGTGTATTCATCACTATCCGGGGCGCGTCGGTGGGATCGGCGGACCGCAGAGTGACATTCCCGCGGCTACGCGGATGCAGCGCTACAACACCTACTGAGAACACATGTTTCTGCCGTGCAGAGATCAGCGGCCACCACACTCCCGCGTCCATGCGAACCGGGTTGCACATGAATTGAACATCGGGGCGATCGAGTGTGTGGTCCGTACGAATGATGCCGTTGGCGCTGTTGATCTGGGTCGCGAAGGGTCCGGACCCGAAGACGGCCCAGCGGGCCGCGGACAAGACAGCGCGGTCGATGCGCAACTCGTTGAGAAAGGTCACCGGCTGGGTAGCCGCGAACTCGATCATGACGGCAGGATGTTCCGAGAGATTGCGCCCCACTCCCGGGAGATCGACGTTGGTGCGGATGGCATGCCGCTCCAGTTCGGCGGCCGGGCCGACGCCCGAAAGCAGGAGCAGCTGCGGCGTGTTGTAGGCTCCACCGCACAATATGACTTCCCGATTGGCCCGGACGACCCGGATCTGCCCACCTTGCACGTACTCGACGCCAACAGCGCGACCTTGCTCGACGAGCACGCGGGTCGTGAGCGCATGCAGCTCGATCTGCAGATTGGGACGATGGCCCGCCAACGAAAGATAGGCCCGTGCAGTGCTCGCGCGCCGCCCCCTGCCGTCGATCGTCGCCTCGCCTCGGGCAAAACCTTCGGGTTTCTCGCCGTTGATGTCCTCTGTGGTGGGATAACCGGCCCTCCTCGCCGCCTCCATCAGCGGCTCGTGAAGGAGCTTCCTGGTGTCGATCGGCACGACCTGCAGCGGACCACTCGCTCCGTGGTAGAAGTTCTCACCCCGCCAGCTGGTCTCGGAGCGCTTGAAATACGGCAGGACATCCGAATATCCCCAGCCCTCACAACCCAGCTCCCGCCACTCGTCGAAGTCGCGGGGATGGCCGCGCATGTAGAACATTCCGTTGATGGACGAGCACCCGCCGAGAACCCGTCCGCGTGGCACCCACAGTGGCCGGCCTCCAAGGGCCGGCTCCGGCTCACTCATGAAGCCCCAGGCAAAACGCGGGTTCGTCATGGCGCTCAGAAATCCCAACGGCATCCGGATCGTCAGATGATCGTCACTACCGCCCGCCTCCAGCAGCAGGACCGACGAGCCGGCATCTTCCGACAGGCGGGCTGCCATGACGCAGCCCGCCGAGCCCGCGCCGACCACAATGTAGTCCGCCGCGCGAGCGGGTGTTGCGCTCATGCCGCTCTCACAACGTGATCGAAACCGTCTTGGTTTCCGTATAAGCCTCAGCGCCTTCACGTCCGTGCTCGCGTCCGAGGCCCGACTGTTTGAAGCCACCGAACGGCATCGTGAAATCCATGCCGGCGCCGCCATTGACGGAGATGCTGCCAGCTTTGATGCGGCTCGCGAGTTTGTGAGCGGTACTCACGTTGCTCGTCCAGATGTAGGCCGATAGACCGTAGGACGTATCGTTGGCGACGCGTGCGATAGCATCCATATCCTCATCACCGAAGCGGAGCGCGCACACGACCGGCCCGAAGATTTCTTCGCGCATGACGCTCATCTCGGGACGCACATTGCTCAGAATCGTGGGCCGCACGAAGTAACCCTTCGTAGGCAGCGTCTGCTCTCCGGACAACACTTCCGCGCCCTGTTGTTGTCCGGCGCGGACATACCCCGTCACTCGCTCGAGTTGCTGCGCGGATACGACCGGCCCCATGAAAGTATCGACCTCCGAGCCCGGGCCGATTTTCAGGGCTTTGGCACGCGCCGCGACGCCCTCCATGACGCGATCGTAGACGCGCTCGTGAACGAACAGACGCGAGCCCGCGGCGCAGATCTGTCCCGTGTTGATGAAGATGCCGTTGGCGGCCGCCGTGGTAGCGGCTTCGAGGTCCGCATCCGGAAAGATGAACACCGGCGACTTGCCGCCGAGCTCGAGCGTCACCCGCTTGAGGGTGCCCCCGGCGGCAGCCAGAATCGACTTGCCGACGCGGGTGGAACCGGTGAAGGCGATCTTATCGACATCCGGATGCTCCACCAACGGTCTGCCGGCGGACTCCCCGGTTCCG
>DATBCZ010000066.1:0-4174 GCA_036270175.1 Steroidobacteraceae bacterium
TCGCGGGCGATCTTGAAATAACTCAACACCTTGTCGAGATGACGCCGATGGATGAGCGGCCCGATCTCGGTCGCGGGATCGAGCGGATGCCCGACCTTCAAACGCGCCACCCGCTCCGCGACCCGCTCGACAAAACGGTCATGGAGGGAGCTGTGAACCAACAGCCGGCTCGACGACGTGCAGCGCTCGCCGTTCAGGCTGAAGATCATGAACACGACGGCATCCACCGCGCGGTCGATGTCCGCGTCCTCGAACACAATGACGGGATTCTTGCCGCCGAGCTCGAGATGCACCCGCTTCAGAGTCGGCGCCCCCTGACTCATGATCAGGCTGCCGGTGCGCGACTCGCCGATGAAAGCCGTCGCGCGAATGGCCGGATGCTCGGTCAGCAGCTTGCCGGTGCGCTCACCGATGCCGTTGACGAGGTTCACGACACCGGGCGGCACGCCCGCTTCGTTCATGATCTCCGCGAGCAGCGTCGCCGTCAGCGGACTCCACTCCGCAGGCTTGTGAACGACCGTGCATCCCGCGGCCAACGCAGGTGCGATCTTCCACGTAGATAACATGAACGGCGTATTCCACGGCGTAATGATCGCCACCGGTCCGATCGGTTGCCGGTGGGTGTAGTTCAAATGCTCGGCGGCAGGCAACGCCAGGCCGTCGGAGGCTCCGGGAGCACGGTCGGCGAAGAAGCGAAAATTCTCCGCGGCACGCAGCGCGGCGCCGCTCATAAAACGCAGCGCCTGTCCGGTATCCAAGCATTCGACCAACGCAATCTCTTCGCGACGCGCTTCGATTGCATTGGCGACACGATGGAGAATCGCGCGCCGCTCGTCACCTGTTTGCGCGCGCCACGCAGGAAAAGCCGCCTGCGCCGCCGTGGCGCCGGCATCTACATCCTGCTCGTCGCCGGAGACTACCTGGTTGATGACACGCCCATCCACGGGCGATACGTTGTCAAAAACCTCCCGGCTTGCCCCGCTAACGGGTTTGCCGGCGATGAAATGGCCGAGTGGGGCGGCACGGAAGCGCTCGAGAAAGCCCTTGGCCTTGGCGAGGTTGGTTTCGAGATTGCCCGACGGAGCACTCACTGTTGCACCGCTCTTTGTGCCTCACGCCGTTTCACATATTCGTGCAGGTTGTTTTTCTTGAACGTCAGGACCGGGTCGATCTCCTGCATCTCGAGGGCGATCCCCAGCGGCAAGCGCTCGAACACAGCGCCGAGCTGCTGGCAGGCGACCGCAAAGATGGCTTCACAGGCTCGCTTGCGAGTGTCGACGTCGCGCCCGTGACCGACCCGAAGACTGATGTGTACGAACGCGTTGTCGGGATTCGCATCGGCAATGACGTAGTGCTGCGCCTCGTACGCACGAGTGCGGATGCCGCCTATGGGAAAAACGCCGGTCGCGAGCGCGGCCCCATGCACGGCGCGCAAAAACCCATCCAAGTCGAACTGCCCGCGCAGGTTCGCGGAATACTCGATCACAATGTGCGCCATCGCGCCCCCTTACGACGCTTGCGGGCAACAGATACTTAACATCATAATCATCTCCTCGGCGAGGGGTGTCAAGCCATGCGGTTCAAGCTCGGTACTTTTTCTGTGGCGGGCGGCGGCGCCCCGTTTCCGGGGCTGGTGCTCGAGCAACCCCAGGGCCCCGGGACACGCAGCCTTGGGATGGGCGGATCCGCGACGCGTGGCACCGACACGAGCGGCACGGCAGACCGGGTCGTTCCTTTCGCCCGTCTCGAGCCCCTGTTAACCCGCCTGAATCTGCAGCTGCGCGCGCCCGACTCGCTGCTTTCGCTACTCGCGGACTGGGACGCCAACTTCCAGGCCCTCGCCATTCTGTGCGAGACCTTTCCCAGTGAGCTTGCACAAGCCTCCGTGCCTGTCGATGACTTCCACATCCGTGCCCCCATCGATCCGCCGCGGCAGGTTTTCTGTACCGTGGCCAACTTTCGCGGCCATGTGGTGGAGTCGATCGTCGACTACGGCGTGCCACCTCACACTGATGGAATGGATGCCGACGCCCGTCGCGCCTACGCCGATAAAGTCATCGAGGAGCGTCTGCGAAGCGTGCCGTACGCCTGCTTCAAACTTCCCTCGACAGTCATCGGCCCGCACGACCCGCTCGAGATTCCGCGCCATGTGCAGCGTCTCGACTGGGAGCTCGAGCTGGGAGTTGTGATTGGGCGGACTGCGCGCCGCGTGAGCCGCTCGAGCGCCATGAGTTATGTCGCCGGCTACGTCATCGTGAATGACATCACCGCGCGCGACATGGTGAGACGGACGGATGTCCCTGCAATGGGCACGGACTGGCTACAGGGCAAGAATGGCCCCGGATTCCTGCCCATGGGCCCCTACTTCGTACCCGCCGCCTTCCAACCGGATCCCTACACCTTGAGATTGATGCTGTCGTTGAATGACAGGCACATGCAGGATTGTCAGGTGTCGGACATGCTGTTCGACATCGCCACCCAGATCGAGTACATCTCACAGCACGCACGGCTTCTGCCCGGCGATGTCATCTGCACAGGCACTCCCGCTGGCTGCGGGACTCACTATAAGCGTTACCTGCAACCCGGCGATGTCATCCATGGAGGCGCGGCGGAGCTCGGGACTCAACACACTCCCTGCGTCGAGGAACCGAGCTGACCGGGACCGGGGCACTCAGCCGTCGTGCCGCCGTTTCAAAGCAAGAATAGCCTCGGCCAACGCATCCGGATTGATCGGCTTGGCCAGATGCTCCTGGTAGCCGCTGGCATGCGCACGCGCGGCATCAGCAAGCCCGGCGAATGCCGTAAGGGCAAGAGCTGCAACTTTCCCGCCGCGCTCGGGCGGCCGGGCGCGCAACAGCCTCACGAATTCGTAACCATCCATCCCCGGCATCCCGATATCTGACACCACGACGTCGGGCAACCAGATATCCAACAGCTCGAGTGCCTTGACCGCGCCGCTCACCGCGTGCACCTCGAACCCGGCTTTCGTCAAACCGGCAGCGGTCACCTCGCGCGCATCCGGATCATCCTCGACCAACAACACGCGGGGCGGCGGCAGCGGCAAACCCGAGTTATCCGGAGGAGCCTCCTTCCCCTGCTGCCTGCCGTAAGACTGCGAATGCGTCAAGCGGGGCAGTGTGACGGTGAACACCGCGCCCAGCCCTTCGCCGGCGCTGTCCGCGCGCACCGAGCCGCGGTGCAGATCGACGACGTGACGCACGATCGCGAGCCCCAATCCCATACCGGAGTGATGCCGGGTGCTGGTGCTGTCCGCTTGCCTGAAGCGCTCGAACACGAACGGGAGAAAGTCCGGATCGATGCCGACGCCTGTGTCGGTCACCGTGATCGAGACATCCTCCGCCGTCGATGTCAGGCGTACAGTGACGCGACCGCCCGCGGGCGTGAACTTGACAGCGTTGGAGAGCAGATTCCAAAAAACCTGTTGCAGCCGATCGGGATCGCCGCTGATGCGCGCATCCCCGGCCTCGCGCGACAACGTAATCGTGAGCTGTTTGGCCTGGGCCACCAGGCGCAGGCTGTCGATCGCCAGTTGCAACACTCTGCCTACATCGACATCCTGCATCACCAGGCGAAACTTACCCGTCACAATGCGGGAGACATCCAGGAGATCTTCGATCAGCTGTGCCTGCGAGCGTGCCGCTCGCTCGATAGCCTCCGTGGCGCGCTGCTTTTGCGATTCGTCCAGCGGACCGGTGCGAAGCAGGTGCGACCACCCGATGATGATGTTCATCGGCGTGCGCAACTCGTGGGACAGATTCGCGAGGAATTCATCCTTGAGTTGTGTGGCCTCCTCGGCCTGCGCGCGTGCCGCGCGCTCGCGAGCGAGTGCTTCGCGTAAGCCGGCCTCCGTACGCGCGAGGCGTAACAACACGCTGACAACCGTTTCGAGCTCTTTCGGCTCGAGCGGCTCCGTCAGGTAGATATCCGCACCGTACTTGAGCGCCTCCCGCTGATGCTCCTTGGTGACGAACGTCGCGGAAATCTGAATCACCGGGATGGTCCCGGTGACGGCATCCTCCTTGATGCGCCGGCAGACATCGAGCCCGCTCATGTCAGGCAACTGCACGTCGCAGAGCACGAGATCGGGCATCAGCTCACGGGTTTTCTGCAGCGCGTCCTTACCGTTATCGCACTCGAGGACGTCGTAGCCACC
>DATBCZ010000067.1:0-12450 GCA_036270175.1 Steroidobacteraceae bacterium
AGGAAAAGGTGCGAATGGACATCCATGAGGCCGGGCAACAGCGTGGTGTCAGGGAGGTCGATGACCTCTGCGCCAGCAGGCGCCTTCATCGCGGTGCCCGGCTGCGCCCCCTGTGGCACCGACGCGCCACCGCGGCCTTGCGCCGCCCCGGCCCCGCGCCCTGCCTCCGGCCCAACGCCCACGATGTGGCTCCCCTGGACCACCACAACCCACCCGGTATGCAGGGGCTCCCCCTCGGTCCACACCCGCGCCGGCCGCAGAACCATGGTGCCAACCGGGTCGGCCGCCGCCTCACTGAAAACGGGAAACGCCGCTGCCGCGAGCGCAACGACCCCAACCGCAAATGATTTCAACAAGGGAACCTCAGGAGCCCATCAACACTGTCGTATCGTAGCTCTCGAAGCCCTGGATGGCACGGCTGTAGGCGTTATAGACGAGGCGCTCGGCAATTTTGTCGGCGCGGGGGGAAAGCAGCATCCGCAGGACGATATCGTCGGACGGACGGGTGGCCTCTTCGGCCAGTAACTGCTCGATGACGCGGGTGAGCCGGTGCATGAGCTCGTTGACGAACCGCAGGTGCGCGGTGTCGTGCACCTGCTCCACTCCGGGACCGTAGGTGCCCCGGGCCTCTTCCGCGAGCTCGTGGAGAAAAAGATTCAGCAGCCGCGCCTTATCGAGGAGGCGCAGCTCCGAATAGAATTCGATCTCCGAGCGCAGATTCATGACAGCTGGCCTCGGGACATTGTCCCGCTACACGGTTCATCCTGCTGGGAAAAAGTCTATGGGTTTGGTGGTCGTGATCTGCGCCACGTCCTCAGCGGGGAAGTGGAACAGCTTCACGAGCGAAATAATCTTGGCTTCGAGCTCTGCATCATGCAGCTCGGTCGAGACGACCTTACACCCGGTCACCTGGCCGTCCGGGGTGATCGTGAATTCCAACACCAGCTTGCCCTGCAATTCAGGGTTGCTGCGAGTCGCCCGATTGTAAAGCGCGTAGATAGCACCTTTGTTACGGTCGAATACCGTGGCGATCTCTTCCGCCGAACGGGAGGCCTTGCCGCTGCCGCCCGCGTGCGTTCCGCCCTGACTGTTGATACCGGAGCGCGCGATCGACGACGTCACCGAGGTCGTATCGTGACCCGTGAGTGAACCCGCGCCGGTGCCGAAGCCACGGCTCGAATTGGCGGAAGTGATGCCGCTGCTGCCGGCACCGACCTTCGAGGTTATGAGCGACCGCTCGGCATGCGTATCGGCGCCCACGGCCCCGGACAGATTCTTGGTCTGCATGGGCGTGAGATCCATCTGCTGACGCAAATCCGCGAGCTCGTCCTTGATCTGGTTGACCTGTTTCTGCGCCTTCTCGCGCGCGATCTGCTTCTGGTCCACCGGGGGAGGGACGATCGGAGTCTTCTTCTCCGGCACCACCTTTGGCTTTTCTTCCACCGGCTTCGGCGGGGGTGGCGGCGGTTTCGGCTTTTCCTCGATCATGACCTGCGCGATCCGCTGCGGCACTTCCGTCTCCGCGGCGGTGGGCTTCGGATTCGGCAGAAACGGAAAGAGAATCCCGAAAATGACCAGCAGGATCAGCAGGACCCGCAGGATTTTGCGAAAGCGCGATTCCGACTCGGGATCGCCTTCCCAAGGCAGCTCGAATTCACGGTAAAAGGGCGCAAGGAGCATTACGTTTCCCTTATTCCGCTATACCGGCTTGAAACCGGCGGCCACCGGCTTCTCCTTCTGGATGACCGCCAGCGAGATGCGTCCGTAGTCCGCATCGGTGCAGGTATTCATCACCTTCTTCAGCACGTCGTAAGGCAACGACTTGTCGGCCATGATGGTGATCTCGCGAGCCGCGAGATCGCGCTCGGTCATTGCCTTGCCCACCAGCAGCGGCCGCTTGAGCGCATCGCGCAGTGGACCGACGAGCGCATCCTTCGAGGCCTGTACCTCGGCGACGGTCGTGACGTGCTCGCCCTGCACGAAAACATCGCCCTTGGTGATCATCACGACGACGGAGTCCTTCGGCGCCTGTTGCGCGATGGACTGGGGAATCTCGATGCCCTTGCTGTTCTGGATGACCTCGACCTCGGTCGAGTACACGAGCAGAAACGCCACCAGCGTCGAGAGAATGTCGATCAGCGGGATGAGATTCAGCTCGGCGTCCGCTCTGTGCCGCAAGTGGTGCTGCGCCATGCGCCGGGCGCGATTCGACGTACTCATGGTTATTTCACCTGACTGGGCGCCGCGCCGGGCGCGCCGCCACCTGGCGCCGCATCGGTCGCGGGCGCATCGCCAATAGAGATGTCCGGGAAAAGCTCCGCCTGCACGGTGGTCAGCCCTTGCGACGTCTCGAATACACGCACGCGATCCATGACCTGCACGAGGATGTCGTAGGGAGTGTCCGGCTCGAGCAGGATGCTCGCATCCGTCTTCTCGGGGAACTTCGCCTTGATCCGTTTCAAATACTCGGTGAGGCCGTCGTAGTCATAGCCCGTCGCGGTGTTAGGCATCGTGGCGAGCGGGCCGCTGTTGCGATCCGCGACCTGCAGCAGATCCTTGCGTACCATGACCTCGATCATCAGCCCCGGCGGCGGCTCCTTGAACTCCGTCTGCGCCGACGGCATGTTGATTTGCAGGATCACGGTGCGCGAGAACACTGCCGTCATGAGCAGGAACGTCACGAGCACCGTGAAGATGTCGATCATCGGCACCAGCAGCAGCTCCGCGGGCCGCTTGTGATGACGCTCGAGCTTCCGTGTTTGATAGGAGCGACGCATGGGAGACTAGGCTCTCAAAGCGCAACTGTGCGTGTGCCGCACTGGTCTTCAGGCCGCCGCAGCCGGCGTCTGACGCTCGGTGATCGCGTTCAGGAACTTCACGGAGGCCATCTCGAGGCTGTCGATCAGCTCGGTGGTCTTCGTTTGCAGGAACGCGTGCACGAACAACAGCGGCACCGCCGTCATGAGGCCGAACGCCGTACAGTTCATCGCGACCGAGATACTCGCCGACAGCAGGTTGGCTTTCTCGGCCGGGTTGATGGTCGCTACCGCCGCGAAGGCGCGGATGAGGCCCATGACCGTACCCAGGAGGCCGAGCAGTGTCGCGAGATTCGCGAAAGTCGCGAGATAGTGCGTGCGCTTTTCCAACCGCGGCACGACCTCCATGAGGCTCTCTTCCATGGCTTTCTCGATGTCATCCCGGCGGCGTGCCGTGGAAATACGAGCCAGGCCGTAGTTGAGGATGTGTCCGATCGCCGACTCGGACTTCGAGGTGACCTGCACCACCTGACGGAAGTTGCCCTGCGACAGCATGGGCACAATCTCGTTCCAGAGGCTGCGGTTACGTACGGCGGTATGTGTCAGGTAGATATATCGCTCGATCGCGATCGCTGCCCCGACAACGAACACAACGGCGATCGGGTACATGAAGTCCCCGCCGCCTTGAAAGAATCGCACGATCAAGTTCCACAGACCCATCGTTCACTCCCATCCGCGCTGCGGCCGTGCCGAGCGTAGACCTAAACACACACACACTTTTTCCAGCTTACAAAAATGACGGACGCATACCCAAAAAGCTGCGACCCAGTCCTCATCCCGGATGCTTCACCGCAACCTTCTCAGCGCTTGTCGCCAGAACCTTGACCCGCTGCTCCGGCAGCCTTGTCCGCGCCGCCCGAGGCGTCGGGTTTCAGGGCGTCGTAGTAGCGATTTTCGCGCTTGAAAACGTCACGGTCGACCGGCTGTAGCACTTCATCGAGCAGGCTGTTCGCAGGCTTGCCCAGCAGGTCACCGAGGTCGGCACGCTTCCACGGCACGATATATAGCACCTTCGGCAACTCCTGGTTACCGGTGATCTCTGTCGTATCGAGCTGCAGACGATCCTCCTTACCTTTGGCCCCGGAGTTAGATCCGCCAGCGCCCGCGGATGCGCCCGCTGCCGGTTTGCCTGCTGCCGCTGGAGCCGCCGACCCAGTCCCCGACGGTTTGGCGCTCGCGACTGACTTCGTGCTCGCAGGCGACTTGCCAACTTTCGCTGCAACGGGCGCCGCGTCGCTGTGACCCGACACAGTGGCGGCCGGTGATGGCGATGCGCCATGTGGAGTAGCGGCCCCGGGGCTCGTTGAATCCGGCGGGGGCGGCGCCGAGGTGTTCACACCCGGCTCGAGATCTTCGGGGCGCGGGGCGTTGTGCGCCGGTGCAACGGGAGCAGGCGGCGGCGGGCTCTGCTGGGCCAGAGCGCCGGACGAGACCGACACCGCCAACAGGCCTGCGACAACCCACCTCGCAAGCGTACCGGGGGAAGTCCTGTCATACATAGTCATGCTCCTGCTTTCGGACGCGGAGTAGCCGCCGGGGGCGACTGCTCAGCAGGTTTCTGGCCCGGAGCCGCGGCCTGCCCGGGTGCGGAGCTCTGGTCTGGCGCCGTAGGGGGCGCTCCGGAGGCGGCAGGGGCCGGGTCGCCAGGTGCTGCCGGCGCATCAGTTCCCCCAGGGGCCGCATCAGACGATCCCGCGGCGGGCGTCGCCGAAGGACGCTTCAACGGCGGCTTGCCCGTACGTGCGCGCAGCTCCGCGATCCAACCGCTGACGGGCTTTTCCTCGCCTGTCAGTTCCTTGTAACGCTCGAACGCCGTGAGTGCGCGCTCGGGGTCACCCAGATAGAGGTCGGAAACCACCCCGAGGTTCCGGTAGGCCGGCGCAAAGTTGGGATCGGCGGAAATTGCCTTTTCGTAAGAAGCCGCGGCGTTCGGGAACTCACCGCGAAGTCTCTGCGTGGCACCGAGCTCGGTCCAGGCAACGGCACTGCCATCATTGTGCTCTACCGCCGTCTTGAGGGAGTCCTCGGATAGGTCGAGGCGACCCGTCTTGCGGTAGAGAATACCCAGGTTCACGTACGGCGCCGCCAATTGCGGGAACTGCAACGCGACCTGTTTGAATTCGAGTTCCGCCTCGGTGTTGTTACCGGAGCGCATCAAGCCGACCGCACGATCGAAGTCGGCTTTACCACGCTCGGTGACCGCGACGGGGGCTGTGGACGCCGAGCCGGGTGAAGCACCAGGAGCCGCGTTGGTGCCAGTAGCGCCTGCCTTCTGACTCGCAGCAACAGGCTCGGATGACGCCTCGTTCGGCTTCGACGGTGCAGATCCGCACGCAACCAACAGCATCGCCGCAGCCACAGACACCACGGAGCCAGCCGCGCGCAGCACTGACGCGCGCGGGCCGAGCGGCCGGCTCACGGCCACCCCACACTGGCCCGAGGCCATGTCAGTTGAGGCTCGTGACCACATCCTGCGTCATCTCCGTCTTGCCGTAACGGGCGGGTTTGAGCTCGGCCAGCACCTTGAAGCTCTTCTGCACCCACTCGTCATACACACCATCTTTCGCGCGCGAGGTATTCAACTCATGCGCCTTGATGGCCTGCTCCTCGAAAGGAAACACCTGTTCCTCGAGCAGCGAGTTGTATTCCTCGAGCTCGTCGCCCTTGAGATTCTTGGGGCGCTCGGAGGCGAGGAGGTCTTTCGACAGCGTCCGATATAATTCCGCCATCTCGAAAGTCGCGGCGGTGGTGACCTCCGCGACCTGGTACTCGGCGGCCTTCTTGTATCCGTTCATCGCGTCTTCGAGCGCCTTACGCTTCGCCACGAGGCTCTTCTTCAAAGGCAACGTCAGGCGCACGGCGCGAAACTCATCGCGGGCCGGCTGCGCGAGGGCGAGTTGTGCCTTCGCCGCGAGGTAATGCGTACGCTCGGTTCGCTGCGCGCCCGCCTGGCTATCGACCTTGATGATCTCGCGGTACCAGTAATCCCGCCTGTTGATATCGCCCGACTTCGCCGCGTAGTCCGCGAGCCGCTGGCGGGCCTCTTCGGCGTCGACGATCGGCAGCGGATTGGAGGCGACGAACTTCTCGAGCATCGAGACCGCCTTCGGCACATTGTTCGCCCTCGCGTATAAATCCGCCGACTGCAACAGGGCTTCCCGTTGGACCGCGCGATCCTCGGTCGGGCTCGTCGCGATCTTCTCGAACTCACCGGCGGCCTCGCCCGGGTGCCCTGCTTCGGCGTAAGCCACCGCCAGCTTCTTGGTCACGTCAGCGCCATGCTCATTCTTCGGAAACTGGCGCCGGTAATCCTCCAGCACGGTGATGGCCCGATCCCACTGTTTGAGCACGATGAGCTGCGCGGCGGCGTCATACATGGCGGTCGCGCGGATCGTGGAATCCGGGGCCACGCGCGCCACACGCAGATAGTCGTCCACGGCGCCCGCGGCGTCGCCTGACTTCTGCTTCGCCTCGCCCTGTTTGTAGACACTCGCCGCGAGACCCTCGGTGAGCTCGGTGCGCAATTTCTCATCCGTACCGGCGAGCTCGCGCGCCTTCACGAAAGCCGGCTCGGCTTTGTCGTATTCGTTCTGGTCGTAGTGCGAGCGCGCGATGATGGTCCACGCGATGCGTTGCTTCGCCGGGTCCACCGGCGGCTGGCGCGCCAGGATCGATTCGGACACCGTGATGGCGCGGGGAAGGTCCTTGGCCGCGAAAATATCCTCGGCCGCGCGAGTCAACACACCGGCGCTGTCGGGATGCTCGGGGAAGGTCTGCGCGAATTTCACGCCCGCATCGGTGGCACGCTTGTGCCATTCGATCTTCTCGGGTCCGGCAAGCGGCTCTTCGCCTTTCTGGTACGACACCAGGCCGGCGTAGGCGGCGGTCGCCGACTTGGCGTTCTTCGGATAGCCGTACGCCGTGTGCTCGTATTCGGCCGCGGCGTCCGCGTACTGATGACTTTCGAAGAGCGTTTCGGCCAGCAGGTAGTTGGTGGCCGCCGAATCCGGATCGTCCGGAAACGATTTCAGGTAATCACGATACCAGCGTGAGGCTTCCTGGTAGTCCTCCAGGCGCTTGCTCTTCTGCGCGGTCGCGTGAAAGTAGGTCGCGACATCCTTCAGGTTGATCTTCAACTCCTGCACCACCTTCGGATACTGCGTTTTTTCGCGAGTCTTCCAGAACGGTGAGCTGAAGTTGTAGCGCTCCACGAATTCGTGCTTACCCTGCAGAACGAGCTCCGCGAAGCCGCCCTTGGCGTAGGCGTTGATCGCCAGCATCGCGAGATTCGGCGCCTGATCGGTGTAGGGATCGCTCTTCACGTAGGCAAGGTATGCGGCGGCGGCGTCCTGGTAGCGCTGCTCGGCGACGTACAGGTCGCCCAGACGCTCGTACAGCAGGTAGGAATACGGCGCCTCGCCATGCCGTTTCAGAAAGGCATCGATCGAAGCCGGCCCCTGTCCGTACGAGAACGCGATACTCATGACCCGCAGCGTGTCTTCGACGAGCTCGCGATCCGCACGCTTGAGGCTTTCGACGGTCGGTGACTTGCCGTTACGACCGACCAGCGTGAGATCCAGAACACCGGCGAACGATGACAAGCTCTCGTCGGTCATCGACTGTTTGTACAGCGACCAGCCGTGCTTGTAGAGGCTCTGCTCGTAGAAGTCGGAGGACTTGCCGCGCTGGATGACCACGGCGTAAGCCCGCTCGGCGTCGGGATAGCGCTTCGCGGAAAACAGTAATTCGCCGCGCCGGAACTGCACTTCATCGAGTGACGGACTGTTCGGATATTTCTTGACGATGAGATCGAGCGTCGCGAGTGCCTGCTCCGGTTGGCCGGTCGTCTCATAAGCGCGCGACAACTGGTACAACACCTGGTCGTTGCGCGGATAGTTCGGATACGCCTTCAACAGGGTCGAATACAACTTGATGGCTTCGCCACTCTGCAGGTCGACGAGCCCGACCTCCTTCTCCATGCGCTCGAGGTCGCCCGAGTCGAGTTTCAGATCGCCCAGGCGCCGCATGGCCTCGGCCTGCAGCTCCGGATCGGTCTTCTGCAACTCGAGGAAGCGACGGTAGTTGTCCATCGCCTTCGCAATACTCGACTCGACTTTCGCATCCTTGTGGACCTGGATGTCAGGCGCTTTCAGATCCTTGATGGTCTTGTTGGCATCATCGGCGTGAGCCGCGCCCGCCACGAGAATGAGAGCCACCGCTGTCGAAACCGACCACTTCATGGCTTGGGATCCTGCGGCTTGTCAGCAGGCGCATCCGGCGAACCCGGCGGCGTATCCGGAGTGTCGTCGTCAGGCTTCGCGCTCTTCGGACCGGCTGCGCCCGGCTTCTTTTGTGGCGACTCATCGGCAGCCGCGCGATCGTACATGGATGCCAGCGCGTACCGCGCCTGCACCTGGTACTGCGCGAGGCGGCCCTTCTGCTCGTCCAACTCGTGAACCGCGAGGTCCGCAAGGTAGCCCGTCTGTTTCTGCTGGGTTGCCGCCAGACGTGTCTGAAGCTCCTCGATCCGTGCCTTCAACGCGGCGACCCGGGCGGCGAATTCGCCATTGTTGTTCGGCACGCTCTTGCGCGCGCGATCGACCCGGATCCAACGGCTCTGCGCCTCGTGCAAGGCGAGATCGAGGTCCTTGATGCTGCGATGCTGCTGCCACATCCGCGCCTTGAAGGAGTCGTTGAGGCGGAAATAGAGCACGCCCTTCACGAGCTTCACACGCTCGCGCAACTCGTCGTTTTCCGGAGTATCAGGGGCGCCCGCGAGCGCGGCTTCCATGCGCAGGATTCGCGCCCATTGCTCGCGCTCCTCGTCGGAGCCGAGCGCGGCCACATCCCCTCCCTTCTCGATGCTGTTGACGCGGGTTTCGAGATCCGTGCGCCGCTGCTGCAGCTTATCGACGGCGGCCGAAGCCAGCAGAGCATCGACCTTGGGAGTTCGCTCGACATAGGCACGCTCGCGCGTGTCGATCATGTCGCCGAACGCTTCCATGTTGTCGCCCCAGCGGTCCAGGGTCTTGCCCATGAACGTGAGGTCGCGAAAGTTCTTCAGACCTTCCTGAAAATCGTGTCCTGCGAGCAGCGTGTACAGGTAACGGGATTCGGGCGCCTCAGGAACATCCTTGAGCTGCCAGAACCAGCCGTAATGACCGTCCTTGTCGGACGACAGCGCGTCCTCGAGCATCTTTCCGTCGCGGATGCGGCCGATGGCGTCGTCGAGGCGCGTGTCTTCAGCGCTGAATTGCTCAACAGCCGTCTCGTAGAACTCAGCGGATTGCGCGTTGGCACTGAGCTGACCATACGCGTAGGGAACGGCGAGATAGGACTCCTGCACGGCGGCGTCGAGCAAATTGCGATTGCGCAGCTCGGTCCAGGGCACCAGCGCGCTCTTGTAGTCACCCAACTGCGCATCGGCCCAGCCGATGGCCAACAGCGCCTTGTTCGAATAGGGGCCGCTGAGCCGCACCCGCTCCAGGGCAATGCGGGCCTGCTGCGGATTCTTCGCCTGCAGGTAGGCAAATCCCAGGGCGAGATTGGCCCGGTCCTTGAGAGCGATCATCTCCGGAGTCGTGGCATTTACCGTGCCGACACCGGTCAGAAACGGGTCGGCCTGCGCGAGGCGGTCCTTACGAACCAGGGCAACACCGAGGTTGAATCGCGCGTAGGCGGTCCAGATCGACGAGCCGCGGGCCGTGGCCAGGAGCCGGATGGCCTCGTCGAAACGGCCCTGGCGCATGAGAACGTTGGCGTACAGATGCTCGCGCTGCGCTTCGAGCTCGGCTGACATCCTGCCGTTGATCTTTTGCAGGGCGTCGGCGGCCTTGTCCAAATAACCGCGCGCGTACCAGATCTGCGCGAGGTAGAACCATGCCCGGTTACGTACACCCGTCGGAACGTCGTCGGTCAGGAGAGCCTGGAAGCGTTCCCCGGCCTCGTTGTGCATACCGAGCGAGAGATAGAGTCCGCCGAGCAGCAACTGTCCCTCGGCTTCGTGGTGTGGGATGTAATTCCAGTGCTGGTAGGCCGTGAGGCGGGTGATCGCCTCGAAGTCGTCATCCTGAAAGAAATAGAACAGCACGTCGCCATAGTGAAGATCGCGAATGCGCGTCTCCGGAAGCTTTTCCGGATCGTGGCGCCGCGCGGTCGCGGGGCCGGCGGCCACGACGACGGCGGCCGCAGCCAGCGCCAACACACGCTTTAAAACGCGACCTCTCAAAGCCTATTCCCAGTCCTTGATCTCGAATTCCGGCTGCTGCTTGCGCTGCCGGTCGTTGATCTTGAGCTCCAGGTACTTGGCACCGATCCCCTTCTCGAAGGACAGGTTGGCACCGCGCTTGTAGTCGCGGTCGTTCGGACCCTTGCCGCTGAAGAAAGCGACCAGCTCGTGCTTGCCCACCTTCAGATTGCCGAGGTAGAGCCGGTGTACCCCGCCGCGGAGCAACGCTTCGACCTCACGCGGCGTATATAAATAGTTGATGACTTCCTTCTGGTCGATCTTGAGCTGAACCGAGTCGAGGGCGAAGAAGTCGCCCACGTCCATGGACAGGAACACCGCCACCTGGGTATTGGCGGGGAACAGCAACTCTTCCTCGAGCACGAACAGATCGCGGTTGAGGTCGACCACGTCCTTCTTGAGGCTCTGCACTTCCGTGTCGAGGCCACGAGTGTCGGGAGCGGCGTCAGTCGGCGCATCCGCGGCAGGTGGTGTCGCCGCGGCATCAGCGCCGGCCGCGGGTGCGGTGGCGGTCGCGCCGGGAGCGGCCGCGGTATCGGCGCCGGCCGGCGGTGTAGCGGGAGTTGATGCGGGAGCCGGCGGCGGTGCCGCATTCGCGGGAGCAGCTGCGGCTGCAGGCGCGGCGTGCTGTGCGATCGCCGGGCTCGCGGCCAGCGACAGGCCGATCATGGCTGCCACCAGACCCGCGCCCCATCCTTTACGGGCAGCCAAAAACGACGGACGCGAAACAACGTGACTCATATTTATTCCGATCATTCGTTCAGCAGAGTACGCAGCTGCTGCAGGTAGAGATCGTCGCTCTTTGCGCTGTAGTCGCGCAGGACATACCGCACGATCCCGTTACGATCGATCAACAGCGTCATCGGCAGATTGTCGACCTCGTAGCGACGGCTCACCGCCTTCGCAGGATCCAGCAGCAGCGCGAAATTCACCGTCTGCCCACCGTGCGCGAACTCGATCGCGCGCGTTTGGTCGTCATCGACGTTGATCCCATACATCTGCAGGCCGGCGGAGCGGTAGGTCGAGAGACTCTTATCGAGTGCCGCAAGCTGGGTCCGACAAGGCGAGCAGCGGCTGCTCCAGAAGCTGAGGACGACCACGTCGCCTCGATGCTCCGAGAGTCGGACATTACTGCCGGCGACCGCGCGCAAAGCGAAATCGGGCGCCTCGTGTCCGAGAAGAAAGTAGGTCGGCTGCGCCAACGACGCCGTGCCGGCGCCCAACGCGATCAGAACGGCAAACGCCGCGCTGACGCACCGCCACCAAAGGCACACACGACGCAACACAGGCCGTTTCGACCGCTGCAATCTCAAAAAATATCCTTGACGCTGATGGGGTCGACCGGGGCTGCCGCCGTGCGGCCTGCGCGGCCCGCGCAACCCTCGCACAGGCTACTTAACACTGTCAACGAACGGGACGGCGCTTTCCGCCGGTAAGCAGCGGGTAGCCACCCCCATGAAAAACAAGCACGTGGACGCGCTATGGTGCCGGAAGCGGCGGCGGGAAAGAATACGCCGGAGCGTCGGCTTTGCGCGACAGCCGCGCGAACCGGCATGCAATTCGCGAGGCTACGCGCCCCGGCAAAAGCCACGCCTTTTGCTCGGGCCGCGTAGGCCGCGACTGCAACCCGTCAGTCGGCGCGCTTGCTGGAAGCGCCCCGGGCGACTTCCAGCCTACACAATAGGTCCGAAAGCGGTGAGAGCCGCCTGCGCGCTGGCCGACCCCAACCCCTGCATAGGGAAGAGCGAGCTGAACTGTCCGGCCTGCCCGGTAAGACCGAGGTAGTTGAGAATCATCACCTCGGGAATCTGCATGACCGAGTTGGCGGCCGGGCTCGAAGTGGCGTCGACGCTGCCATCGGCGGTGAAGTAGCCGATCTGCTGACTCGCCGCACCGTTGACCGGCTGCGGACGGCCCTTCGGGCTGTAGACGAGGAAGAATGTCGACGACACCGACTGGTTGTCGCCCTGCCAGGCGAGCTTGCCGCGACCGGCCGTGCTGTTGTCGACCATGGAACTCGAGCTGAGCGAGCCGTCGCTGAAGACGTAGACCATCAAAGGCGAGCCCACACGCTGCGCGTACTCGAGCACCGCGCCAATCATATGGCCGGCCTTGAAGTTTTTGGTCTCACCTGTCGCACGGGTGCTGTCGTGATAGTCATAACCACCGAGGGTGATGGTTCCCGCGGCAGCGTACCCGTTACACACCAGCTTCATGACGCTGGCGGTCTTCTTGATGTCATTGTCCATGAAGTCTGTCGCCGTGAAGATCGGCGACGCGCCACCGGTGATCAACGCATCCTTCGTCGGATCGAGCGATGACGGATTGCCAAACGCGTCCGCGGTATACGCGGATTGCGCATAGGCGCAACGCACTTGGTTCTTGAGC
>DATBCZ010000068.1:0-5207 GCA_036270175.1 Steroidobacteraceae bacterium
TTTGCGGGACTGTCCGCGAACACGCCCTTCTACAACACGACGCTCGGCATCGTCATGTGGCTCGGGCGGTTCTGGCCGATCGCGGCGGTACTGGCGGTTGCCGGGTCGCTCGCTGCCAAGAAGCGCGTACCCGTTACGGCCGGCACGATGCTCACCTATGGACCTACCTTCATCATCCTGTTGATCGGCACTGTGCTGCTGGTGGGAGCGCTGACCTTCGTGCCCGCGCTCGCGCTGGGACCGATCGTCGAGCACCTCGTCATGTGGGGCGGTTGAAAATGGCTGACAGCGTAAAAAATCCGGTATTGGTCAATTCCCCTATGAGTCCGACCGCGGCCGCCAACCCCGTGCCGCGCGCGCCCACTCCGAGCAAACTGTCGATGTTCGATCGCGCACTCGTCGGCCCGGCGGTCATCGACGCTTTCCGCAAGCTCGACCCACGCGTGCAATGGCGCAACCCCGTGATGTTTGTCGTCTACATCGGCAGCATCATCGTGTCGGCGTTGGAGGTGCAGGCGTTGGCAGGGCAGGGTGAGGCCCCCTCCTGGTTCATCCTGAATGTCGCGATCTGGCTCTGGTTCACCGTGTTGTTCGCGAATTTCGCGGAGGCGCTGGCCGAAGGCCGCAGCAAGGCGCAGGCAGCCGCGCTGCGTGGCCTGAAGCAGACCGTTTCGGCCAAGAAACTCTCCGACCCAACAGACCGCTCGCGGCAGTCGCGTATCCGCGCCGACCAGCTGCGCAGGGGCGATGTCGTGCTCGTAGAGGCGAGTGACTACATCCCGGGCGACGGCGAAGTCATCGAGGGCGCGGCCTCCGTCGACGAGAGCGCGATCACCGGTGAGTCGGCTCCTGTCGTCCGCGAATCCGGCGGCGACTTCTCATCCGTCACCGGCGGTACGCGCGTACTGTCGGACTGGATCATCGTACGGATCACAGCGAACCCTGGCGAGACCTTCATCGACCGTATGATCGCCATGGTGGAAGGGGCGAAGCGGCAAAAGACCCCGAACGAGATCGCGCTGACCATCCTGCTCGTGGCGCTCACCCTCGTCTTCCTCCTGGCCACGGTGACACTGCTGCCGTACTCGCTCTACAGCGTGGAAGTTGCCAAGCTCGGCACCCCGATCACCATTACGGCGCTCGTTGCTTTGTTGGTATGCCTCATCCCTACGACAATCGGCGGACTGCTGTCGGCGATCGGTGTGGCGGGCATGAGCCGTATGATGCAGGCGAATGTGATTGCTACATCCGGCCGCGCGGTGGAGGCGGCCGGTGACGTGGACGTGCTGCTGTTGGACAAAACCGGCACCATTACGCTCGGCAATCGTCAGGCAGCCACTTTCATACCGGCCTCTGGCGTAACGGAAGAGGAGTTGGCAAGTGCCGCGCAACTGGCATCGCTCGCCGACGAAACGCCCGAGGGACGCAGCGTCGTCGTACTCGCCAAACAACGTTTCAATCTGCGCGAGCGCGATCTCCGCTCACTCGCCGCAACCTTTGTTCCCTTCTCCGCCCACACCCGCATGAGCGGTGTCGACATCGGCGAGCGCCAGGTTCGCAAGGGCGCTCCGGCGGCCATCCAGAAGCACATCGAGGCGTTGGGGCAGGTATTTCCCAAGAGCATTCTTACGGCCGTGCAGGATGTTGCCCGACGCGGCAGTACACCTCTGTTGGTCAGCGACGGCCCCCGCGTGCTCGGCATCATCGAGCTGAAGGACATCGTCAAAGGCGGCATCAAGGAGCGGTTCGGCGAGCTGCGTCGCATGGGCATCAAGACCGTGATGATCACCGGTGACAACCCGCTGACTGCCGCGGCTATCGCGGCCGAGGCGGGCGTTGATGACTTTCTGGCCGAGGCAACCCCGGAGGCCAAACTCGCGCTCATTCGCAGCCATCAGGCCGAGGGACGACTCGTCGCGATGACCGGCGACGGTACCAACGATGCCCCGGCTCTGGCGCAGGCCGATGTGGCCGTGGCGATGAATACCGGCACCCAGGCCGCCAAGGAAGCCGGCAACATGGTCGACCTCGACTCCAATCCCACGAAGCTCATCGAAGTGGTGGAGACGGGCAAGCAGATGCTGATGACCCGCGGCTCGCTGACGACCTTCAGTATCGCCAACGACCTGGCGAAGTATTTCGCAATCATCCCCGCGGCATTCGCCACCACCTATCCGCAACTCAACGCGCTGAACGTGATGCACCTGGCGAGTCCGTTTTCGGCGATTTTGTCCGCCGTTATTTTCAACGCCCTCATCATTGTTGTCCTGATCCCCTTGGCCCTGAAGGGTGTCAAGTACCGTCCGCTGGGCGCCGCGCTGCTGCTACGCCGGAACCTGCTCATTTACGGTCTGGGCGGCATCCTCATCCCGTTCGCCGGGATCAAGCTCATCGACCTGGCGCTACTCGCGGGCCACCTGGTCTGAAGACCTGACCCGCTGACTTTCGGAGTACATCATGACAGCCCTGTTTCGCCCGGCCCTCGTCCTGTTACTGGCACTGACTCTGATCACCGGCGTCGCCTATCCACTGGTTGTCACGGGCATCGCACAGGCCGTGTTTCCCAGCCAGGCCGGTGGCAGCATCCTGGTCCGCGGCGGCAAGGCCGTGGGGTCCCGTCTCATCGGCCAGAGCTTCAGCGACCCGAAGCACTTCTGGAGCCGTCCTTCAGCCACGGCGCCGCAGCCTTATAACGGCCTGGCTTCCGGCGGCTCGAACCTCGGACCGCTCAACCCGGCGCTGACCGATGGCATCAAGTCCCGCATGGACGCGCTCCGGGCCGCCGATCCGACTAACAAAGGGCCTATTCCCATCGACCTCGTGACCGCCTCCGGCAGCGGCCTCGATCCCGACATCAGTCTCGCGGCCGCGTACTACCAGGCGCCACGGGTGGCGCGCGAGCGCGGCCTGCAGCCGCAGGCCGTCATGGCCCTCATCGCGGCTCACTCGCGGGGTCGCTGGCTCGGTATACTGGGCGAACCCCGCGTCAACGTGTTGGATCTCAACCTGGCGCTGGACGCCATGAAGTAACCTGACAGAGTATCAATGGCCGAAACGCGGCCCGATCCGGACCAGCTCCTCGCTCACGTCCAGGCCGAAGAGGCTCGCGCCAAGCGTGGACGTCTGCGCATTTTTTTTGGTGCCTCCGCCGGTGTGGGCAAGACCTACGCCATGCTCGAGGCCGCACACAACGTCCGGTCCGGTGGAACTGACATCGTGGTCGGGTATGTCGAGCCCCACGGCCGGCCCGACACCGAGCGGCTGCTCGAAGGCCTGGAGCAACTGCCCTTCCTACCGGTCACCTATCGCGGCATTGTCCGCCGCGAGTTCGATCTCGACACCGCACTGAAGCGGCATCCCGCCATTCTCATCGTCGATGAGTTCGCTCACTCCAACGTCGTCGGCGGTGACCCTGCTCCGCGGCATCCCAAGCGCTGGCAGGACATACAAGAGCTTCTCGATGCCGGCATCAACGTCTGGACGACTGTCAACGTCCAGCACCTCGAAAGTCTCAACGATCTGGTCTATCAGATCACAGGCGTGCGCCAGCGCGAGACGCTCCCCGACCAGATCTTCGATGAAGCCACTGACATTGAGCTCATCGACTTGCCGCCCGATGACCTGTTGGCGCGGCTCCGCGCCGGGAAGGTCTACGTCGCCGATGAGGTGGCGACCGCGGTGGAGCGGTTTTTCCGCACCCCGAATCTCATGGCGTTGCGCGAGCTCGCGTTGCGCAAGGTCGCGGCCCGTGTCGAGGCGGCCGCGCGCGCTCTTCCGGTCGATCGCTCGCGAACCCGGCTCGCAGGCGATCGCGTGTTGGTCGCTGTGGGACCTGACGAGCAGGCAGAACAGCTCGTGCGGTCGGGCAAGCGTATGGCGGATGCGCTCGATGCTGCGTGGACGGTCGTGTATGTCGAGACTCCCGAGTTGCTCCGCCTTTCCGATGCTGAACGAAACCGCCGCATAGATGTTCTGAGGCTGGCCGAGTCTCTCGGCGCCGAGACAGTCACCCTCGATGGGCCGTCCGCCGCGGCGGTCCTGTTGGAATATGCGCAGACACGTAACGCAACGCGTGTGATCGTCGGCGCACCGAAGGCGCGCGGTTGGCGCGCGTGGTTGCGTCCCTCCACCCCACAGCAACTGATTCGACACGCCCGTACGTTCGACGTCGTGACGATCGCCGTGGCCGAGGAGCGGAAGACGCACCGTAGGCCTGCCGGCGTTGCCTTCCCTGATGAGGCTCCGAGACAGATCCGCTGGGATCGCTACGCCTGGGCGCTCGTCACCACGGCGGTTTGTACCGCGGTGGCATTCCCCCTGTATCCGCGGTTCGAGCTTTCGAATCTCGTGATGGTCTACCTGCTCGGCGTTACGGTCGCGGGCCTGCGGCTGGGCCGCGCACCCGCGATATTGTCCGCTACGCTGAATGTCGTCGCGTTCGATTTCTTTTTCGTCCCGCCGCGCTATTCATTTGCAGTCACCGACGCCCAGTACCTATTGACCTTCGTGGTCATGCTCACTATCGCCCTGGTGATCGCGAACCTGATGTCGAGCGTGCGGCAGCAGACTCGTGTCTCCGGAGCCCGCGAGCGACGCACGGCGCTTCTGTATGCCATGAGCCGCGAGCTGGTCGCGACGCGCGGGATCGAGAGCCTGGCTCGTGTCGCCGTCAGTCACGTGGCCGAAGTGTTTCAATGTCAGGCCGTCGTACTCCTGCCGAATCACGAGGGTAAGCTGATCTATCCGCGCGATCCGCCACTCGAGAGATCCCTGCACGGGGCGGACCTGGCCGTCGCGCAATGGGTTCTCGACCACGGTCGCCAGGCCGGCCTCGGCACCGACACGTTGCCCGCTGCGCCCGCTCTCTACGTGCCACTACAGGAGGGCGGTAAGCCGCTCGGCGTCCTTGCCGTCCTACCCTCCAATCAACGGCGCATCTTGCTGCCCGAACAGCGCCACCTGTTGGAAACCTTCGCGGGCCAGATCGGCCTCGCAGTCGAGCGTGCGCAACTGGCCGAGACCGCCGAGGGGGCGCGTCTCAACGCCGAGCGTGAGAGCCTGCGCAACACCCTGTTGGCCTCCATATCACATGACCTGCGCACCCCACTCTCGGTGATCGCAGGCGCGGGCAGCGCCCTCGCGCAACATGGCACGGCTCTCGATGAAGCCACGCGCGTGTCATTGGCACGCTCCGTGGAGTCAAAAGC
>DATBCZ010000069.1:0-2806 GCA_036270175.1 Steroidobacteraceae bacterium
CAGGCGCGCTGCCATGCCTTCGAGAGCTGCCCAGACCTGGATCATCTCGACAATCTGGCGGCGCGTTTTGCGTACGATAAAGATGCCGCGGCGCGGCTCGGTCCGCAGGAAGCCCTCCTGCTCCAGCAGTGTCATGGCCTCCCGGACCGGTGTCCGGCTGACCCCAAGCTGCTGGCACAGTGCTCGCTCGTCGATACGGATCTCGTCCGGACGAGAATAGATGTCGGCCGACGCAATTGCCCGTTTCAGCGCGGCATAGGCTTGGTCGCGGATGCTCACCCCGGTATCGAGCCGCTCCACCTCGAGTTCCGGTCGAGCTGATTGAAAGGCCATGTAATCTCTCATTTGTCGTCGATCTCTCACCCTGAATTTAGAATGTAACATCGATTATACCAATGGCAATCCGTAGAATGATCGTGGCACCTTCCACATTCGCCACGATCGGACCGTTACAAGCCGTCGCGAAGCGTCCGGAAACATGTCCTCGCCGCGCCCTCGAGGGGGCCGATGAGCAATGGCGCGTGGCAAGGTGGTTTCACAGCGCTTGAAGACAGCAGGCCGATTCCACAAAATTGCGAGCGGTATATCGGCGTCTCGACTCATCCCGGTTCAACCACTCATCGAAGCCGGGCACGTCACATTCCAGACGCGTTCTGTTGGCGAAAGAGATGGGTGCGCGGCGGTCGCCGGCTGCCGATGTGTGCAGCTCTGCAGCAAGATTGAAGCGGGGCGCTTTCACGAAAGCAGCGAGCCGAACATCATCCTACTCACAAATAAATATTTGCGGCTCACAGCGGCGTGGTTCGTTCCATCGCACCGCGTCAGCTCGGTGTTGCCGAGAAGTGCGGCTCCTCAACCAGGATGGTGCCCACCGAGCGCCGAAGCAAATTCGTCGACTGTGCCGCAGACCACTATGGGAGCGCCACTTTTCCGGGATCTGATTTCCGCCTTTCGGGCGTAGTAGGCGTCTTCGACGCGGCGATAGGCGTAACTCTGGCTCAGCCCCGTCTCTGGCGTCCATGAAGCGAAGCTATAGCCACCGCCCTTTGTTAACACCGGTCCGACAACTGCATGCATGGCGGCGTCCTCTCTGAAACTGCCGGATTGCTTCGAACATCAGGGTTTCGAAACGAGCGTGACCGCGGGCGGGCTCGCCCCAAGGATCGGCGCCAGTGAGCGCCCAACTGCCCGGTCCGGGACGGGGAGCCTGCGTCACAACCAGCCCCACGGTGCCAGCCAGTGGAAGGCGTACAGCACGGCGACTCCAATCCCGAGTCCCAGAGCCGAGCCCACCAAGGAGCCCTCGCGAAACGCGCGTTCCTGGCCTGGCGGGATCATGAGGCGGTCCTCGGAAGAGCCCGGGCTTCCTGCCGCTGCTCGATCGTGCATTCATGGTTCCAGCCGCGAGCGCGCAGCCACGCGTCGCGAGCGCGCAGTCGACGGAACGCTTCGCGCTGTTCCGCCCGCCGCCTCAGGGCTAGGCGATCCGCAAGGCTGACCGATCCGTGCGTCGGCACCAAACACACCGTTGGGCAACGTGTGACCCCGTTGGTGAGAATGAACTCGGCGATCGCTGTGCGGTCTTCATGTGGTGACACGGGCGCACCCTTAGAATGTGGTATTCTAACTATGATATATTATATATCAAAAGCCTGTCAAGGGCCTTTCCGACACAAACTCGCTGAGCACGGGGCCTGGCCAGCCTACCGGGTCGCGCACCGGTCTCACCGCGGCGCTGACCACGTCCCGCCAAGGTGTCCGGCAACGCCCCAGACCATCGCGTCTACGTCGGACAGCGCTACGGGATCGGCGCCGGCTCGAGCCAGGTGCCAAGTCCGAGCGGAGGGTAGACGTCCCTGTCGTAGTCGTTCAGCTCTTTCTGAAGCTCGGCATTGAGCGAGCGAGCGCCGAGGGCGGGACGCGCTGCCCATTTGGCTGCTGGTTACTGTGACCGCCACGGGTACGTCGTCTGAGCGGAACCGGCGAACGGCGTCAGTGGTTTTACGTGTACGAAGCAATAAGAAGGCGAGGACTGAATGACCAAGCATCTACTGGCCGGTGTGGCCGCCTTCGGATTACTGTCGGGTGTTGCTTCCGCGCAGACCTACCCACCCACTCCGCCGCCGATCCCCGCGCCTCCGTCGGTTGGCATTCCCGGTTCCACATCGACGACTACGACGGTTGCGCCGACCACCGGCCACACAACCACGGTCACCAAGGGTGTGGATGCGAACGGCAATGAGATCACGAAGAAGGATACCTACCGCGAGGGCGTCGCGGGCAGCACTGAGAGCCACACGATAACCGCGACTGACCCTGACGGGAGAACTACGACAACGCGCTCGACGACTACCACCAAGCAAGAGTAGCCGCGGCTTGGGCGCGGCCGACACACCCGCTCGCCGACGGGGTGGAGCTGCTCTTTTCCGGCCGTGAGACGATTGTCTGGAATGGAGCAAGCTAGAATTACATTCGGGTCTGCGGCCGTGCCGCGCTACCGACAGGAACGCCGCCGGCGCCTCGGCTGTGCGCTCAGCATAGCGCTTTTGGGGGCAACGACGAGCGGTCGCGACGCGGCCGCCGAGGACATTACTGCCGTCTATTCCGCTTTCTGGGCAGGTATCCCCGCCGGCCAAATTCGGGTCAAACTGCGGGATAGCGACTCCGGCTACAGTGACGAGATTGAAATCTCCACACAGGGCTTACCGCGTCTGTTCACGCAATTTCGAGCGAGAGCCCTGGCCGAGGGACGCGTCAGCGCAGATCGGCCGGCAGAACCGTCCCACTATCTGGCCGTCTACGATCT
>DATBCZ010000070.1:0-6651 GCA_036270175.1 Steroidobacteraceae bacterium
GAGCTCGCGATCGACCTGGATCATCCACGCGTGGGCGCGGAGGGTGGCAAGCCTCTTTTCAACGAGCTCGGTGAGCCGACGAAGTATCTGCAGAGCATTATGTCGGCCTTCCAGGATCTGAAGCCCGGCATCGAGACGACAAAACTGTTCATCGCCCGTCTCCTGGAGCTGAAGCTCATCGAGCCTATGGAGATCCAGGTCGGGTTCGACGATGGCACCCAGCGCAATTGTGTAGACCTCTACACCATCAACCAGCAGGTCTTGAGCAAGCTGCCGGATGAGTTGGTGGTGGAGCTTTTCAGGCGAGGGTATATGCGTCTCATCCACTTCATGATCGCCTCTCTGAAACTGATTCCAGTGCTGGCGCGGCAGAAGAACGCCCGACTGCTCGAGCCTACCTCGGGTCTCGCGGGAGCGCGCGCACCGGTATTCGGCTGAGCGCAAGATGTCTCACTCCCCAACCGAGATCGCCGGTCGGGATCTGTCAGGGCCGGAGCGCTTCCAACGCGAGGTGGTGGAAGGTTGTCAGCCGGTCGTCATACGCGGCCTCGTGGGGGACTGGCCCGTCGTACGCGCGGCAACCAACTCGCCCCGCGCGCTCAGGGAGTATCTCTCGACGTTCGATGTCGGCGGGCGGGTTGACGCGTTTTTCGCGGACCCCGCAATCGCGGGCAAGTACTACTACAAGCCAGGGCTCGACGGATTCAACTTCGAGCGCCGCACGATGGGATTCATCGAGGCGGTGGCGGCCATTGTGGAGGCGGTCGACTTCCCGGGCTCGAATTCGGTCTACGTCGGCTCCGTGCCTACCGGGGAGTGCCTGCCCGGTTTCGCCGCCGGCAACCCGATGCCTCTCCTCGGTCCCGCTGCCAGTCCGCGGATCTGGTTAGGTACGGCCTCGAACGTCTCGAGCCACTACGACACCCTCGACAACCTGGCCTGCGTAATCTCCGGACGGCGCCGCTTCACACTTTACGCGCCGCAGCTCATAGGCAAGTTGTACGTGGGTCCCATCGACAACACGATGGCCGGACAGCCCGTGAGCCTCGCAGCTTCCGCAAACGAGGGGAGCGGCGCGAAATTCCCCCTGTTCGAGGAAATCCGCGACCAGGCGCTGACAGCGGAACTCAATCCCGGCGACGCGCTGTACCTTCCGAAGCTGTGGTGGCATCAAGTGGAGTCGACCGCCGCGTTCAATGGGCTCGTCAACTATTGGTGGGATGCCTTCAGTATCGGACCGGACGCGCCCTACACTACCCTGCTTCTGAGCATGATAGCGATTGCCGAACGCCCGGCGCAGGAGCGCCAGGCGTGGCGGGCGTTGTTCGATCACTACGTCTTCCGCAGCAACGGCCATCCGCTGGCCCATCTGCCCGCGAACCAACATGGTCTGCTGGGGCCCCTGAAACCCAACAACTACGGCAATATCCGCGCCCGGGTGCTGCACCTCCTGCGCGGGGGCGCGAAGTAACCGCAAACGCCTGCCGCGTCGATCAATACCTGGAGTGTCGCGCGATGATGCTCTCGGCCAACTCCTGCCGTCCCGAGCGCGGCGTCGGGTCCAGGCCCTGCGCCGTAGCCAGGTCGGCCAGGGTCGCCAGGTCCAGCGCGCCGCTGGTGATCTGCTTGCCCAACTCGCCGCTCCAACCCCGATAACGCTCCTGCTTCAGCCGCTCCAACTCGCCCGAGGTCACGACATCGGCCGCGGCCAACAAGGCACGCGCGATGGTATCGATGCCACCGATATGAGCCAGGTACAGGTCGTCGGGAGCCACGGACTGGCGGCGCAGCTTGGCGTCGAAGTTGAACCCGCCGGTGGCGAAACCCTTATCCTCCACCAGCTGCACGAGCGCGGGCACCAGCTCCTGCGCATTGTTGGGGAACTGGTCCGTATCCCAGCCGTTGCGCGGATCGCCGCGATTGATGTCGATGGAGCCGAAGATGTCATAGGCGCGCGCGACCGCGATCTCGTGCTCGAAATCCAGGCCCGCCAGCGTTGCGTGGTTGACCTCGATGTTGACCTTGACCTCCTTCGTGAGCCCATAGCGCTGCAGGAAAGCGAACACAGCGGCTACATCGTGATCGTATTGGTGTTTCGTCGGCTCGAACGGCTTGGGCTCGATGAGAATCGTGCCTTTGAAGCCGATGCGGTGTTTGTGGTCCACCACCATGGCGAGAAACCGGCCGTACTGATCGAGCTCGCGCCGCAGATCCGTGTTCAGCAGCGAGTCGTAACCTTCACGGCCGCCCCACAGCACATAGTTCTCGCCGCCGAGACGGTTTGTGGCCTCGAGGCAATAGCGCACTTGGGCCGCGGCCCGCGCGTAGACCTCCGGGTCGGGGCTGGTGGCGGCACCGCCCGCATAGCGCGGATGGCTGAACAAGTTGGCCGTGCCCCACAACAGCTTCACCCCGGTTGCTTCCATTTTCGCCGCAATACCGGCCTCGATGGTCTTCAAGCTCCGGTCATGCTCTTTCAACGTGGTCACCGAGGCCATCGCATCCACGTCGTGAAACGTGAAATAGCGGACGCCGAGTCGCGTGAAGAAGTCGAATGCGGCATCGAGCTTCGTATCCGCCATGGCCTGCGTCACGTGCGGTCCGAGCCACGGGCGCGTCAGCGTCCCGCCGCCGAAAATGTCAGCGCCCGGCCAGTTGAACGAATGCCAGTAGCACACGGCGGGCTTCAACCAGTCCTCCAGGCGTTTGCCGAGCACCACCCGGTCCTTGTCGTAAACCCGGTAGGCAAACTCGCTCTGGGCGTCGGGACCTGCGAAACGGACCGGCTCAACGCTTGAAAACAGGCTCATGCTGAATACTCCACAAAAGTGCTCTTGAGATCCTCGTACAGGCGTACGAAGGTACGGCGGCGAACAGCCAGCAGCGAAGACAGAGCGGCGTCAGGGTGAACCACCCGTTCGACGGGAGGAGCGACACAGACATCTTCCGCTCGTTC
This sequence comes from Steroidobacteraceae bacterium, assembly GCA_036270175.1. Taxonomy (GTDB): domain Bacteria; phylum Pseudomonadota; class Gammaproteobacteria; order Steroidobacterales; family Steroidobacteraceae; genus 13-2-20CM-66-19. Next base: position 2,957 of record DATBCZ010000070.1, read on the forward strand.
CGTGCCGAGAGCGAGACGTGCAAGGCGCGCCGCTCCGAGGGCCGCGCCCACTTCGCCGCCGAGTCGATAGGTCAGCGGACGGTTGAGAGCCGCGGCGAGCAGTTCCCCCCAGTAAGGCAAACGAGCGCCGCCACCAGTAACGGTGATATCTCCGACCGTGCCCCCCTTTTCGACCAACACATCGAGGCCGTCCGCGAATGCAAGCGCGACACCTTCCAAAACCGCCCCGGTCAGGTCCGCGGCTGTCGTGTCCGCCCGTATGCCGAAAAAGACACCACGCGCATGCGGATCGTTATGCGGTGTGCGCTCGCCCGACAGGTACGGCAGGAAAAACGGCGATTGACGACTCACTCCACGCGCCTTGGCTGCCTCGACGAGACGCGGGAGGTCGGATTGCCCGGTGATCTGTGCCACCCAGTCGAGCACGCTCGCCGCGCTCAGCATCACCGCCATCTGGTGCCAGCGATTCGGCAGACAATGACAGAAAGCATGGGCAGCCCGATCGGGGTTCGGGCGAAATCGATCCGTCACCACAAACAAGACGCCGGAGGTACCGAGCGACAAGAACGCCTGCCCCGCCGACACGATACCCAGGCCCACTGCGCTGGCGGCGTTATCACCGCCACCGCCGGCAACCACGACACGCGGCAATCCCAACTCTGCGGCCGCGGTCGCGTTAACAGTGCCAGCAGGGCTCGTGCCTTCCACGAGTCGAGGCATGTGCGCACGGGTCAACCCCGTCGCCGCCAGTAACAGGTCGGACCAGTCCCTCCTCCCTACGTCCAGCCACCCGGTTCCGGAAGCATCGGACATGTCGCTGAACTTCTCGCCAGTCAATCTCAGCCGGACGTAGTCTTTTGGCAGTAACACGCAGGCCGTACGCTGGAAGATCTCGGGCTCGTGACGCGACACCCATAACAATTTTGGCGCCGTAAATCCCGGCATCATGATGTTGCCGGTGATCGCACGAGAGTTTGGTTCCCGACGCTCCAGATCCAGACACTCGCGCTCGGAGCGCCCGTCGTTCCAGAGTATCGCCGGGCGCAGCGGCTGATCACGAGCGTCGAGCAGCGTCGCTCCATGCATCTGCCCGCTCAGACCCACGGCTCGCACAGCAGCGCGCAAAGAGGCCGGCAGACCGTTGACTGCGTTGACCGTCGCCCGCCACCACGAATCGGGGTCCTGCTCCGAAAAACCGGGACTGGGCCGACTCACCACGAGCGGATCGGACGCCTGCGCCACGATCGCGCCGTGTCCGTCAACCAACACGGCCTTGACGCTCGAGGTGCCGATGTCTATGCCCAGATACACTTAGTTTGCTCCAACCCCGAAATGAACCTGAATGGTGGCGCGTTTGCCCGGCGCTATGACGGTCGCCTCGTCGGCTCTCCGGGTGAGCGCACCTGCCGCCGCCGTCTGCGGCTCGACACAGAAATAGTCTTTGTCAGCGGGCACGAACACATGCAAAAACCGACAAGCGGGCGCCGTGACGGTGACCGTCAGATCGGGCCAACGTAACGAGAGAACGCCGTCCCACCCTGAGAAACCGTGATCCAGCGGCACGGTTTTGACAGCCCTGCCCGGCTCAAAATTCCACGTGGGTGGCGTCTGCACCTCCTCGATCGGAAGCGCACCGCGGTCGGTCAGCCACACCCGCGGCAGACTGGCAGTCATCCGCGCCTGGGTCGCATCCGGGAAATAGGGATGCAGCCCCATCATCGCCGGCATGGGCCCGCTGCTCAGATTCTCGAGCGATAATTCAACCGACAACCCGTCGGGTTGGAGATGGAAATGTTGCTCACAGCGGTAGCGCCACGGCCATTCGTCCGCGCCTCCCTCGAACCGCAGCGCCGCACCTGACGCAGACTCCGACACCACATTCCATGGTTTGCGCCAACCTTGACCATGCAGAGGATGGGGGTCTTCACTCCAGTTTCTCTCCAACTGCACCGTGCGTGCGCCGAACTCGAAGCGGCCGTGCGCGATGCGATTGACAAAAGGCACCATCGGAAAACAAGCGGTGTCGAACGGATCGTCGCCCGCCTGCGCGGGTGTGGGCCGCAGAACATCGCGGCCCCGCCACTGCAACTCACGGATCGTGCCGCCCCGCCGGGGGTCGAGGACGACCCGCGTCGCCGCGGATTGCAGCACCACTAAACCTGCGTCACTTTTCATTACAGACCGGCTATCACCGTAATCAACCGGCCGCCGGCTGTTTGAGCGGTGCCGCCGACGGCACGCCGCCCGGCGCCCACAGATTCTGAATTTCCTCCAACGTGCGACGCTTCGTTTCGGGCACATAGAAATACACGAAGGCGGCGGCCAGGAAGCTCATCGCGCCATACACCCAATAAGGAAAGCCGTGGTTGAACAGCGCGTTCAAAGTCGAATTCCCGATGAGGATCTTGAAGGTCCAGGAGACGAACAAGTTGGCAATCCATTGCGCCGCCACCGCGATCGCCATGGCCTTGCCCTTGATGGCGTTGGGAAACATCTCCGACAACAACACCCAGGTCACCGGGCCCCAGGACAGCGCGAAACCGGCGATGTAGGCAATGGCCGCGAGCAGCGGTCCCAGGCCCACGGCGTTGGCTTGTAACTGGAAACCCAGGGTCATCATGGCCACGCCCATCACGACGCCACCAATGATCAACAGCGGTTTGCGGCCGAGCCGGTCCACCGTCAGAATCGCGATGACGGTGAAAGCGACGTTCGCCACACCGACGATGACTGTCTGCCACAGCGCCGAATCGGTCGAGGCGCCGAGATTCTTGAACATCAGCGGTGCGTAGTAGAGCACCGCATTGATACCCACGAACTGTTGGAACACCGACAGCATGATACCGGCAACAATGACCAGCGTGCCAAAGGCAAACAGCCTCGTCCCGGTCGCCTGCGCCGGCAGCACCAGCGAGTTCTTGATTTCCTCCAGCGTCGTGCGCGCCTCGCTCGCGCCGACCAGTCGATTGAGCACCGCCAGGGCCTTTTCGTTCTGGCCCTTCATCACGAACCAGCGCGGCGTGTCCGGTACCAGCGTCAACAACGCCAGAAAGAGCACAGCGGGCACGGCCTCTGAGACCAACATCAGGCGCCAGCCCGTGGTCCGGATCCAGGTCTCGTCGCCCTGCGAGGCAATGGCCCAGTTCACGAAATAGACCAGCAGAATGCCCAGCACGATGGAGAGTTGGTTGAATGACACCAGGCGGCCGCGAATCTGACTGGGCGCGATCTCCGCAATGTAAAGCGGCGACAACATCGAGGCGATTCCGACTCCAACCCCGCAAACGATGCGGTAGAGAATGAAGGGGAGCAGCGCTTGCGGACCCATCCCGCCGATCGGACCCAAGCCAAATTCGGGATAGGCCGAACCCGCCGCGGAGGCCAGAAACAGTGCGCCGGCCACCAGCATGCCGCCCTTGCGCCCGATGGCATTCGAAACCCATCCGGCAATCAGCGCACCAATGATGCAGCCGAGGAGCGCGCTCGAGACCGTCCAGCCGGACAGACTGCTGCGCGCGGTTTCCGACAGATGCTGCGGATCAATGAAATTGGCGTCGATGGAGCTGACCGCACCGGAAACGACAGCGGTGTCATAGCCGAAAAGCAGCCCCCCCAACGTCGCTACGAACGTCACCCCAGTGACTAACGAGACACTGCCTTTCACCATGATCCCCCCTTAGTTGCGCGGCTGCTTT
>DATBCZ010000071.1:0-8067 GCA_036270175.1 Steroidobacteraceae bacterium
GTCGAGCTCGTCGAATCAGCGGACGGCGTTCAGTGGGTATGTGACTGTCGTACTTACCGGGCACGGCCTGCGAATTTTGAGGGTCCGCGTTGCAGGCACGCCTGGGATGCGTGGCTCTTCGTTTTTACCGAACGGGTCCTGAAATCCGCCGGAGTTACTGCGCCGAAGTCTGTACAGTGACATCGTGATCGTCTGCGACGTTTGACTTGCAGCAATTGCAAGGCATCAAAACCTCCACCCCACCGTGTGAGCTGGCTAACGGTTTTTTGATTTCCGAATACACCTAACACCAGTCGCCTCAGATTGACGGTGCGGCGCTCAGGCTCTCAGACCGCAAGGGTCGCTCGGCAAATTGATCGATGAGCAGTTCCGTGTCGTACTTCAGATCCGATGTCTTCTGAATGCGCACTCGTAACGGGAAGTGATCCCCCGGCGGCGAGGCGTCCACTTGACTGGTGCCCGGAACGACAATGGTCGTCGGATGGCCGGCCTTGTTTAGCGCGTCGGTTTGGATGACGAGTGCTGGCCCCGGTTGGGCGCGTGGATAACTCATTGATTTTATGGCGCTCCCAACCGGATTCGAACCGGTGTACTAGCCTTGAGAGGGCTATGTCCTGGGCCTCTAGACGATGGGAGCGGCGTGGGGTCTACCCGCAGGAGCCGGGCATTATAGTGGGGCGAGGCGTGCTGTAAATAGCCGTTTCACGGACCCGCCGGGCGCGTCACCCCGGCCCGCATTCAATGCGCATTAAAGAAAGGAATAGGCGCGGAGGCGTAGACGTTCTGCGGGAGCTGGCCGTTCCAGCGCTCGGCCTTGGTTTGCTCGACCTCGATGCGGCGAAGTTCCAGGACGTCCTTGCTCTGGGTAAGGGCCTGGTTCTGGATGCGGAGTGATTCGGCTTGCGCGGTGGCGTTTTTGAGGGTGGCGTAGGCGTCGCCGTCGGCTTTTGCTTTGACCGCGTTCGCTTCCGCTTCGGCGACGGCGACTTTCTGCTTCTGCTCGGCTTCGACCGTTTTGAGCTTGTTTTCCGCGGCCAGGCGCAGCTGCTCCTGGGTCACCTTGTCATTGATGGCGGACATGTAGGAAGGCGAGAACGAGAAGTTGCGCATGTCGATGTTGATGACTTGCGCGCCGTAGATGGCGAGTTTCGTGCGCAGTGCCTGGTTGATGTCGGAAGAGACGAGGGCGCGTTTGCCGATCAGGTCGGTGGCGTCGTAGCGGGCCGTGACGGCCTTGAAGATTTCCTGCGTGGCGGTCTGCACGTACGACGACAGGTCGCCGTTGTGGGTGTATTTCTCGTAAACCTCGGCAACCTTGTCCGGCATGATGCTGTAGCGCACGGTCATGGACACTTTCACGGGCTGGGTGTCGCTGGTGCTGCCGTCCGCATTCTCAATATCCGCTTGCTCCGCCCGGATGCTGAATAGGGCGAGGCGCTGCCAGGGCGCCAGGATGGTGAGGCCCTCGGGTTCGATGCCGACGATGCGTCCGAACTGGGTGACGACGCCGCGACTGCCGGTGGGGACGGAATTGAAAGGCCAGACGATCCAGAGCGCGATGAGAATCGCGAGGGCCACGAGTCCGTACCGGAATACCTTGGGGTTGCTGGAGAAGGACATTCTGTCAGGGGAGAAGGACGTTCTGTCGTTGGCCATGATTTCCCCGCCGGTTGTGTCGTGGGTCCGCCGCCAAGGGGAGGCGGGAGCGCGGCCGCTATTATCCCCCTGCCGAGGCCAGGGTGGGTAAGCGCCCGGGTTCGGGTGTGGCGTCGCAGTAATTGTGCGGGTCGCGCAAGCGCTCGTTGGCGACGCTAACCTTTTGATCCTATTGGCAGCGAGGTGTCTCGGGCCCACGCGCTATTTCTGGCAATGCCGCAATCAATCGATAAGTTTATGATTCTGTGGGAAAAACTTGCGGCAATTAAGCTATAATCGCGCGCCTCAAAAACTGGCCAAGCCGAAAGCGCCTCATTGAACTCTTCCAACGCGTCCCCGGTGGCGCCCACAGCGGTCCCCCGCATCATCCCGCGCTCCGATCACACGATCTCGCGGTCCCATATCTCACCCAATGCCTTGCGTGTTTTGTACAAACTGCGCGACGCGGGGTTCATGGCGTTTCTCGTCGGTGGTTGTGTACGCGACTTGTTGATTGGCCTGGAGCCGAAGGACTTCGACGTCGCGACCGACGCGTTGCCTGAGCAAGTAAAGCGACTCTTCCGTAACTGTCGCCTGGTCGGGCGTCGGTTCCGGCTCGCTCACGTTTTCTTCGGGCGCGAGATTATTGAGGTGGCGACGTTCCGTGCCGCGAGTGCACCGTCACAAGGCGAGGAGCCGCTGCCGGATGCCGACCCTGAGGACGGCGAGGCCGCCGAGCTCGATGATCCGGAGTTGGAAGCAGAGACACTGGGCGGCACGCCTCTGGATGCTGGCGTGGATGTCCGTGCGGAGAACGGTAGCCGGGCTGACAACGGCGGCACGGTGATTGGCGCCAACGCGTCCTCGGACGCACTCACCGAGCGCATGTTCGATGAGACAGGTCGCATTCTCCGCGACAACGTGTATGGGACGATCGACGCCGATGTCTGGCGACGTGACTTCACCGCCAACTCGCTTTACTACAACATCGCGGACTTCTCCGTCTGGGATTACTGCGACGGCGTCGAAGACGTACGGGCGCGGAAGTTGAAACTGATTGGCGATCCGGAGACGCGCTTTCGCGAGGATCCGGTGCGCATGTTGCGGGCCGCGCGCTTCGAGGCGAAGCTCGGGTTCACAATTGACGCCGCGACGGCCGAGCCGATTGGGCGGCTGCGTGATCTGTTAGGTGGCGTGCCGCCGGCACGTTTGTTCGATGAGACGCTGAAGTTGTTTCTGGGCGGCCATGGCGAGCGCAGTTTCGATGTGTTACGCCGGCGCGGCTTGCTGGCGGCGCTGCTGCCGACGGTCGATGCCTATCTGACAGCCCACCCGGGTAGCCTCGTCGAGAAGCTGTTGGTGCAGGGCCTGCGGAACACGGACTCCCGCGTTCAAGCGGACAAGCCCGTCACGCCGACGTTTCTGTTCGCGCTCCTTCTCTATGGCCCGATTGCCGGCATCATCGAGGCGACCCCTCCCGAGCGGTGGCACGAGCTGGGAACGATCCTCGACGCCTGCGACCTGGCCGCGCGCCAGGCACAGACGAATGTCGCGATTCCGAAGCGCTTCTCGCTCGGGGTACGCGAGATGTTTGGATTGCAGCCGCGGCTGGAGCATCCCAGAGGGCGGCGCGCCTTGCGCGTGCTCGAGCATCCCCGCTTCAGGGCGGCCTACGACCTGCTCCTCCTGCGTGCACAACACGGCCTCGCCCCTAACGAGATGGCGGAGTGGTGGACTCGGATTCAGGAGGTCTCCGCGGAGGAGCGCGGCCAGATGGCCGACTCCCTCACCGGACAGGCACAACGGACCGATGGTCCCCCACGTAGTAACAACAGCGGTGGAGGCAGCGGTGGTGGCCGTCGCCGACGCGGCAGGCGCCGCCGGCCCTCGGGCCCGTCCTGACGGTCGTCCGATGACGGATCTCTGGCACCCCGCTTACATCGGGGTCGGCAGTAATCTGGACGACCCACGGGCACAAGTCCTCAGGGCCTTCGCTGAGCTGGCGAAGCTGCCGAGCACCCGAGTTATCCTAACGTCGCCGATCTACCGATCGCACCCGTTCGGCCCGGTGAAGCAACCCGATTTCGCCAATGCCGTGGCGGGTGTATTGACCCAGCTGGCGCCGCGGGCGCTGCTCGCCGGCCTGCACTCCGTGGAGACCGCCCTGGGCCGCCCTCAGCAGCGCGAGCGCTGGGGGCCCCGCGTCATTGACCTCGACATCCTCGTTTATGGGGACCAGCGGCTCGACGAGCCGCAACTCACTCTGCCTCATCCCGGGATAGTGGAGCGCAACTTCGTTCTGTATCCTCTGGCGGATATCGCCCCTGAGCTACACATCCCCGGACTCGGTCGCGTGACCGAGCTCAAGGGACGCGTTACGCCCGAGGGGCTCAGGCGCGATGACCTCTAACACCACGGCTCGATCTTCGAGCATGAAAACACCCGACATTCCGCACCAGTTCATTGTTATCGAAGGGCCGATCGGCGTGGGCAAGTCGAGCCTCACGCGTCGGCTGTGCGCGAGCCTGGGCGCCGAGCCGGTTCTCGAGCAGGCGGCGGAAAATCCGTTCCTCGAGCGTTTCTATCGCAATCCGCGCGACGGCGCTCTGCCGGCGCAGCTCTACTTTCTCTTTCAGCGCGCGCAGCAACTCGCCGCACTCAATCAACAGGATATGTTCGCCCCCCTGCGGGTGGCCGACTATCTGTTGGAGAAGGACCGGCTGTTCGCGCGGGTCACCCTGGATGATGCGGAGTTCGGGCTCTACGAACAGGTGTACACCAAGCTCGACGTGCAGGCGCCGAAGCCGGATCTCGTCGTGTATCTGCAGGCGCCCGTCGACGTACTTCTCGAGCGCATTGCGAAGCGGGGCATACGCTACGAGCAGCAGATCGAGCGAGCCTATCTCGAGCGGCTCAATCAGGCTTACGCAAGGTTCTTTCACGAGTACGAGGCCGCGCCGCTGCTCATTGTCAACGCGGCCTCGATCGATCCCATCAACAACCAGGCCGATTACGACGAGTTGCTCGCGGCGATCCAGCGAATGAAGCGCGGCCGCCTCTACTACAACCCACTGCGAAGCCGCGGGATTTAGTAGACTGCGCCGATGGATATCGTTACGAAGATTGCTGCGGTCCGCGAGCACATACGCCGTTGGCGCAGTGAAGGGCGCCGTGTCGCCTTCGTTCCCACCATGGGTAACCTTCACCCCGGTCACGTCAGCCTCATCGAGGCGGCCCGACGTCACGGCGATCGTTTCGTAGCCAGTATCTTCGTGAACCCGATGCAGTTCGGGCCGAACGAGGATTTTGCTCACTATCCACGCACGCCCACGCAGGACGAGCGCATGCTGGCCGAGGCTGGATGCAATCTCATGTTCATGCCGGACGTGGCCGAGATCTATCCGAATGGCTCGGAGCGCGCGACTCGGGTCGATGTTCCGGGGCTGTCGCGTATCCTGGATGGCGAGTTCCGCCCGGGGCATTTCGAGGGTGTGAGCACGATCGTGGCGACGTTGTTTCATATCGTCGAGCCGGATGTGGCGGTCTTCGGCGAGAAAGACTTCCAACAGCTCACAGTCATCCGACGGATGGTCGCGGATTTATGTATGCCTGTTGAGATCGTTGGCGCGCCGACGGTGCGCGACGCGGATGGGCTGGCGATGAGTTCGCGGAATCAATATCTGACGAGCACGGAACGACCGGTCGCGCCCCGCATCTATGAGACGCTCCAGGCGGCTGCGAAGCGCTTGAGTGGCGGCGACGCGGACTTCACGAGCATCGAGCGGTTCGGGGTCGAGGCGCTGGAAAAGGCCGGTATGAAGCCTGATTACTTTGCGGTTCGCAGGGCCCAGGATCTGGGCGCGCCAACTCCTGACACCAAGCACCTGGTGGTGCTCACGGCGGCACGCCTCGGCAAGGCGCGGCTCATCGACAATATTCAGGTCAGGAAGTAACTGCCGCGGCGTCGGCGCCCGATGCGGCATCGCGGTCATCCGAACAGTCCGTGCCCCGGATGCGGTGCCGACCTAACGCCCACTCAACATGCTCGCGCACTAGCGCCGATGCATCCGCTCGCCGGGCCTCGAGCGCACTGACAACCTCCTCCGACGTCGGCGCATTCCCCAGCGCCACTGCGATATTGCGCGACCAGCGCTCGAAGCCAATGCGATAGATCGCCGAGCCCCGCATCCGGGTATCGAATTCCGCGGCGGTCCAGGCGAAGAGCTCGGCGAGGCGGGGCGCGTCGAGCCCGTGCCGCACCTTGAAGTCAGGATGGGCCGCGTCGCGGGCGAACTTGTTCCAGGGACAGACGATCTGACAGTCGTCGCAGCCGTAGATGCGGTTCCCCAGCGCCGGGCGCAATTCGACGGGAATCGAGCTTTGATGCTCGATGGTGAGATAGGAGATGCAGCGCCTCGCATCCAGCCGGTAGGGCGCAACGATGGCCGCGGTCGGGCAGGCGGGTATGCACGCCTCGCAGGTGCCGCAGTGCGCGCTGGCCGGCGCATCGAGCGGCAGCGGCAGGTCCGTCAGGATCTCGCCCAGAAAGAAAAAGGAGCCGGCGTCGCGGGCGATGAGGTTGGTATGTTTGCCGATCCACCCCAGGCCGGCATTGCGCGCGAGCGCTTTTTCAAGCACCGGCGCGCTGTCGACACAGACGCGAAAGCCGAAGGGCCCGATACTTTCAGCAAGTCCTTCGGCGAGGGTCGCCAGTGCCCGTCGCATGATCTTGTGATAGTCGCGCCCCAGCGCGTAGCGCGAGACATAGGCGAGCGCTCCACGCCCAAGCACTTCAACGGCGTCCCGCGAGTCTTGCGGCCAGTAGTCCATGCGAACGCTGATGACCCGAACGGTGCCGGGGACGAGCTCCGCCGGGCGGCTGCGCATCACTCCGTGGCGCTGCATGTAGCTCATCTCGCCGTGGAAGCCGGCTTCGAGCCAGCGCAAGAGGTGTTGTTCGTCCTCCGGGATCGCGACACTCGCCACGCCAAGCTCACCGAAACCGAGGGCACGGGCCCGCGCCGCCAGCTCGAGTCTGGCCGCGTGTAGGTCGATCGATAGTCCCGCGTCGCGCCCCTGGCGCTTCTCGGGATTCCCTCCGCTGGGCTTCGGTTGCGGATCAGTCATAACGTCTTCACCGCTGTCAGTATAATGCCGCATGGCATTGCCAATCGCCTTGTACTCCACCGCCCAGGTCCGCGCGCTCGATGCTCACGCCATCAAGGTGCTGGGAATTCCCGGCTATGTCTTGATGAAGCGGGCCGGGGAGGCGGCCTTGCGCTACCTGCGAACACGCTGGCCCATGGCGCATCGCATCGTGATTGTGTGTGGGAAGGGCAACAATGCCGGTGACGGTTATGTGCTCGCCCGGTTTGCGCAAGCCGCCGGGCTCACGGTCACCCTGCTGACGGCCGTGCCGCCGGAGCAGCTTGGCGGCGACGCGCGCCAGGCCTGCGAGGACTTCAAGAGCAGCGGGGGGCAGATCCACTCGTTTACAGCGGAATTGCTACAGGGCGGTGACGTTATTGTCGATGCGCTGCTCGGCACCGGACTGCAGGGTGGTGTGCGGGAGGATCTCGGTCGTGTGATCGAGCAAATCAACTCCGCCGGGCGACCCGTGTTCGCCCTGGATGTGCCCTCAGGCCTGGACAGCGATACAGGGTTTCCCCTCGGTCAAACGGTGCGGGCGGATTGTACGATCACGTTCGTTGGCCTGAAGACCGGCCTTTTCATTGGTGATGGCCCCGAGTACGCGGGCACGGTTTACTTCGACGACCTGGAAATTGCCGCGCCGTTGTCGGCGGATTTCAAACCGGGGCTGGAGCGTATTGTCGACTCCGAGATCCAACGCGCCCTGCCCAGGCGTCCGCGAGCGGCGCACAAGGGCAACTTCGGTCGTGTCCTCATCATCGGAAGCGGCATCGGAATGCCCGGCGCAACGCGACTTTCGGGTGAAGCCTGCCTGAGGGTTGGCGCGGGACTGGTCACGGTTGCGGTTGCCCCCGAGAACGTAGCGGCGATTTCGTCGGGTCGGCCGGAGCTGATCTGCCTGGCGCTCACCAACGTGAGCGTGCTGGACGAGGCGATCGAGCGCGCGGAAATTATCGCGATCGGTCCCGGATTGGGGCGTACGCCGTGGGCCGGCGAGGCACTACAGGCTGTTCTGGCCACCAATAAGCCCCTCGTCATCGATGCCGATGCTTTGAATCTCATCGCTGAGGCGGCCGTGTCACCGCGAGATAACTGGATCCTGACTCCTCATCCGGGCGAGGCGGGCCGCCTTCTCGACATCAGCACTGAAGAGATACAAGCGGACCGGCTGTCTGCGCTCGATCGGCTGGTCACGCGATACGGCGGTACCGTGGTGCTGAAGGGCGCGGGAACGCTCGTAGGCGCCAAGGGCCGCATATCGGCGCTCTGCGAGAGAGGCAA
>DATBCZ010000072.1:0-3508 GCA_036270175.1 Steroidobacteraceae bacterium
TCACTGCGGCAGCCACCCGGGTGCAGCAGGTCGTGCATATCGCGACCCAGGACTTCGTTTACCTTGCCCAGATGCCACGTCTCGATTCCACGATTCACACGCATTGCCTGACGGTGCTCGTCCAGCAGACAGATGACGTGCGGCAGGCTGTCCGCAGTACTTTCCCAGTCCTGTTTGGCTCGGGCTATTGCCTGATGGACCTCCTCAGTCGAGCGCTCGTCGAGCTCGGCGCGAATCGTGGGGGTCATGCCTCAAGGGGTCCGCGCGAGCTCGCGCAAGCGACTGTAGATCCGCAACACGCGCGGCACGTAGTCGAGGGTTTCCCGCAAGGGCGGGATCCTCCCCCCGGACAGGTCGACCGCGGCGGGGCCCGCGTTGTAGGCAGCCAGTACCAGTTCGAGGTCGTTCTGATAACGATCTGTCAGGTCGCGCAGATATTGCGACGCGGCACGAACGTTCTGCTCAGGATCGAAAACATTGCGCACGCCATAGTGACGGGCGGTGGCCGGCATCAGTTGCATCAGGCCACGCGCGCCGCGCTTGGACAACGCGTTCTGATCACCACCGGATTCGGCGACCATCACGGCCTGGACCAGCGCCGGCTCGAGCCGGCTCGCCCGGGCGGCGGTTTCGATCACCTTGGAGTACTGAGCGGATTTCCGCAGCAGCGCGCCTAGTGGCGGCGGTGTTGCGGCAGTAACTCCTTCGGAAGCGGTTTCGATCACGACTTTGTAGCGTGTATCGACCGGGACATTGGAATAGTGGACGGTGCCCTGTGCGTCGGTGAATGCGAAGATCGTGGCGACCGCGGCTCGCGTGGCCAGCAGCGCGGCGCAGGCGCCTGCTATCAATAGAGAGGAGCGGCTGGTCATATCCGCCAGTATGCACGGTGAAGAGTCGCCGGCAGGTAGGTCAACACTGTAGATGAGAAGTGAGACCTGTTACACATTTCTAACATTTGTTCAGAGTTAAGTTAAACTGGCTACAACGGGCGGCCTAGCTGAGGTTAGGCTCGTACCAGGGCATAGATCACAAGAAAGCCGGTCAGATTCCCCCGGGGGGTGAGGTCTCGATGGCAACTGTACTGCACCCAGTAGACTTTGGCGGGGTGGAACACGCCAAAAGCCGCCTCGTACTCGTCGAGGATCACGCCATTTTGCGCGAAGGGTTGCGCGCCCTTCTCGAGCTCGAGCACGATCTGCAGATCGCGGGCGAATCCACCAATGGTCTCGATGCCGTGGAACTGGTGCGGCAGCTCGCGCCCGCCCTGGTGATTACCGACATCGCCCTGCCGGGAAGGTCGGGAATCGAGCTCATCGGCTGCCTGCGCCAGGTGCAGCCCGGCGTCAAAATTCTCGTTCTGACGGCGCACAATTCCGAGGAGTACATCCGGGCAGCCCTCGATGCCGGTGCGGACGGTTATGTCCTGAAGGACGCCAGCCGCGTGGAGTTGCTCCAGGCCATTCGCGCCATACTGTCGGGGCAGACTTTCCTGTGCGCGTCGGTGACCGCCAAGGTCGTCTCGGGCTATTTGCGCCCGAAGTCGGAAGACCCGACCCGGTTGTCCGCCGAGCACGTGACCGGCCGCGAACGTGAAGTTCTGACACAGGTGGCGCTCGGTAGCTCCAATAAGCTCATCGCCAGGGCACTCGGTGTGAGCGTCAAGACGGTGGAAAAGCACCGGGCGAACCTCATGCGCAAGCTAACCCTACATAACACCGCGGCCGTGACCCGCTTCGCCATCCGCCACGGGATGGTAACCGCGACCGACGTGCAGACACCGGTAGAGTAATCCTCAGTACGTGGGTAGTTTCCCTACCCACGGCTACCGCCGTCTACTTAGTTGAGTCCACCCCCGGGTAGCAACCCTCCCACTGGCGGCTGACAGCACCTCGACCGGAACATGGGTCGACGTGACAAGTCCACCACTACCGGACGGGATCAACATGCGGGGGCGCATTCAGAAGGCGGCAAAGACCGCCCGGAACCGCGGGTTCACACTGCTCGAGCTGCTCGTGGTCATGGTGATCATCGGACTGCTCGCGGGATTCGTGGCGCCGCGGTACTTCTCACAGGTCGGTAAGTCGCGGGTCAAGGCGGCCCGGGCGCAGATCGACGCACTCGACAAGGCGATCGAGCAATTCCGTATCGATGTCGGCCGCCTGCCGACGACCGAGGAAGGACTAGCGGCACTCAACGTGGCCCCCCCGGGTCTCGCCAACTGGGACGGCCCTTATCTCAAGAAAGAGGTGCCGCAGGATCCGTGGGGACATCCTTACGTGTACGCGCAGCCCGGCACCCATCAGAACGATTTCGATCTCGTGTCGTACGGCAGGGATGGTCAGTCGGGCGGCAGCGGGGAAGACGCCGATCTCACTAACTGGTGACCCAGGATGGAATTTCGTATCAAGGCACTCGACCACTCTCACGACATCGTCGCCTGTGTGGTCGATGCAGTGGATGAGGCGGACGCGCGGCGTCAGCTCGCGCTGAAAGAGTTCAGGGTTATCTCTCTCTCGCCAGTACGACACTTGCGGTTTCTGGCGCGGGCCCCCCAACTCCAACTGGCGGTCTTCAGCCAGCAGCTGGTGTCGCTGCTGGATGCCGGACTGTCGCTGGTCGAGGCGCTCGAAGCGCTCGCCGAACGGGAGTCGGCCTCCGGAGCTCATCGAACGCTGGAAAGAGTTCTTGGACGCCTCTACGAAGGCCAGACGCTCGCGACGGCACTCGCCGAGCACCCGCGGACATTTCCCCCTCTGTACATCGCTTCTGTTCGCGCCAGTGAGCGCAGCGGCGCCCTGCGCGAAGCATTGACCCGCTACATCGCCTATGAAGTACAGGCCGATGCACTGCGCAAGACGTTGGTGAATGCCTGCATCTATCCGGCCGTTCTGCTGGGAGCCGGAGTGCTCGTGATGTTGTTCCTGATGGGCTATGTCGTCCCCCGGTTCAGCGCCATCTATGCCGATGTCGGCAGCGATTTGCCCGCGGCGTCCCGGCTCTTGCTCGAATGGGGCCAATTGATGGAGGCGCATGCCGGCCTGGTCGCCGCCTTCGCGGTCTGTTTCCTGGGCGGCTCGGTTTATGGCCTGAGTCGGCCGGCGGCGCGTGCCGCGGTCGGTGCCTGGGTGGCCCGCATTCCGGCCGTCGGCCGTCAACTGCACATTTACCAGCTGGCGCGTTTGTATCGTACAACCGGCATGTTGCTACGAGGCGGAATTCCGGCCGTCACCGCGTTGCAGATGTCCTCGGGACTCGTTCGCGCCGGGTCGCAGGCCGCCTATGCCGCGGCAACACAGTCGGTCCGCGAAGGACAGTCGCTCGCGCAAGCCATGGAGCAAAACGGACTCACGACGCCGGTTGCCGCCCGGATGCTGCGTGTCGGGGAGCGGAGCGGCAACATGGGAGAGATGATGGAGCGGATCGCGTCGTTTTGCGATGAAGAGCTGGCGCGTTGGGTTGCGATCATGACCAAGCTGATCGAGCCGGTGCTCATGACCGTCATCGG
>DATBCZ010000073.1:0-11265 GCA_036270175.1 Steroidobacteraceae bacterium
CAAGGCGCTCATTTACTCGCGATGGCATTCCAGAACGCCTCGAACCCAGACGTGGCGTAGTCGTCCGCATGCGCCGGGTCGCGGGCCATGAAATCCATTGTCGTCTCCGCCAGAGATCCCATGATAGCTCCGGCGAACGTCGGCGGCACGTCGCGAAGCGCACCGCTTGCGACGCTCTCTTGGAGCATCGCGTTGATCTCGGTGAACGAGCGCATCCCCGCGGCTTTGGTTTGCTCGGTGATACGGTCGGAAACGCCCAGCTGCGCGAGCACCTTGCGCTTCTCAGGATAAGTGACGCCCCAGCGCACGTACTGCTGCCAGCCAAGACGCAGCCTGTCCCGGGCATCTCTGCTCTGGCCTCCGGCCTCCAGCATGGCCTCGCTGAGCTCCAACTTGAGCTCCAGATACAGCCGGTTGAGCAGCTCGTCCTTGGTGGCGAAATAGGTGAACAAGGTGCCCTCAGCCACCCCCGCTACCTTGGCGATGGTCGCGGTAGGCGCGCCCACGCCCTGCTCCGCGACCACCTGGGTGGCAGCGGCCAGGATGGCGTTGCGCTTGTCGTCGCTTTTGGGGCGGGCCATGGAATGAGTTCGGTCGGCAGAGTCTTAAATGAGTGTGTACTCAATCATAGAGCCGGCGCGCGAGAAATCAAGAGAAAGATCAAAGGTCACGGGATGCGGCGCAATTGGCCAGGAAAATCCAGCGGTACGCTGGAAGCCCTGCCGCCGCGCCGCGCGAGGCCAGCACGACCGCAGCCTGTCAGTCCGGCGAGGCTGCCTTCGTAGTCAGCGCCCGCAGCACCCCCGTCAGATTGCCCACCGCCGTCGCGGTCTCGGCCGGCAGCCCGTAACGCTTCGCCAGATTCGTCGGATCGACGTACGACAGCCATGTCTTCCCCGACGTGTCCTGCCACACGAGAACCTTGAGCGGCAGCTCGATACCAATGAGCTGGCTCGATTGCATGAGCGGCGTGCCGCCGCGCGCGTTACCAAAAATCAGCACGGCAGTCGGCAGCAGCGTCAGTCCCACAGCAGCCGCGCCGGCCGCGTGGTCGATTCGGGCAAACACCGTGAGACCCTTCGCCTTCACGTCCGCCTCGAGTCGGTCCAGAGTCTCCTTAGGGCCGAAGTGACTCTCGACCGTCGTCAATCCTTCAGCTGCCATGGCGTAGCCTCCCCACAGGAACAACATAAAGGCGAATGCGAACTTTACACCGCGCATTGCCGCCATGACTCTATGCCTCGCACGCGGACCGATGAGTTCCCGCGCGATGTTGGCACAGAGGACATCCTTCGGCACAAACGGTCAAGCCACGACAGGGTCAGCCAATCAATACCTCCTCGCGCGCACCTAGGCTGTGACCCCGCTGGCCAGTGCCCCGGAGTATGCCTTGATAGATTATGCGCCCTCCAGCCGGTCATCGGCCTCCGAGGACCGGTTGCTGCTCGACGAGCTCACCCACCGGGTGAGCAACGAGCTCGCCGCGGCGATTGGAATCGTTACCGCGGCCGCCGCGCGCTCCTCGGCGACCGAAGTCAAGATAGCGCTCGACCGGGTGCGCGAGCGACTCGAAAGCTGGGCGCGAGTCCAACTCGCCCTGCAGATGCCGGATTACGACACGCTGATCGACGCCTCCCTGTACCTGCGGCAACTCTGCCATGCACTGGTGCGCTCGAAACTGAACTGGCAGGAAATCGAGTTAACCGTAAGCGCCGCGCCCCTGAAGTTGCATTCCGTGCAGTGCTGGCGAATGGGCCTCATCGTCGCCGAACTCGTCACGAATTCCGCGCGCCACGCCTTTTCCGGGAACGGTGGCGTCATCAACGTCGATCTCGTGTGCCTGGAGGCGGCGGTCGAGTGTTGTGTGGAAGACAATGGCAGCGCGCACGAAGGCGTTCGACCTGGACGGGGCCTGAGAATCGTCGCCGCCCTCACCGAGAAATTGGGAGGCACCATGGAACAGCGGTTCGGCCCGCGAGGGACCCGGTCCACGCTGACCTTCCCGCTGGTGGAAGAGGGCGTGACGCGTTAGCCTGCGGTTGACGATAGCCGGAGGCCGTGTGAATACAGAAACCCCAGGTCCGGGCGCCGCGCCGGCCAATCCGTTCGGCGAACGCCGGGAGCAAACATTCCCGACACTGACCCCCGCACAGATCGCCCGGCTCATCCCCCACGGGAAAAGAATTGCCGTCCACAAGGGCCAGATCCTCGCGGAGCCCGGCGATCGGCACCGCAATCTGTTCGTCGTTCTCTCCGGCAGCATCGAAATCGTGCGGGTCACCATGCAGGGGGAGCAACTCCTCGTCGTCACCGAGCCGGGTGGTTTTACCGGCGAGATGAGCACTCTGCGCGGTGTTGGCAGCCTCGTTCGGGCACGTGTGCGCGCGGACGGCGAGGTGCTCGCGATCCCGGACGACCAACTGCGCACAGTGGTGCAGACTGACGCGCGACTGAGCGAGCTGTTCATGCGTGCGTTTATCCTGCGTCGGGTGGCGCTCGTGGCTACTCAACAGGGCGATGTAGTATTGATCGGCTCGCGTCATTCGGCAGGCACATTGCGTGTCCAGCAGTTTCTGTCGCGCAATGCTTTTCCGTTCGTGAACCTGGATGTCGACACCGACCCCAGTGTGCAAGCGCTGCTCGATCGGTTTCACGTCACCACCGAAGACATTCCGATCGTGATCTGCCGCGGCGAGACCATGGCGAAAAACCCGAGCAATGAAGAGCTCGCGGAATGCCTCGGCATGAACCCCCAGATCGACTGCAAGACTATCCGCGACGTCATTGTCATCGGCGCGGGGCCGGCGGGGCTGGCCGCCGCCGTCTACGCCGCATCCGAAGGCCTCAACGTACTCGTGCTCGAAACCAACGCGCCCGGCGGGCAGGCGGGATCGAGCTCACGGATCGAGAATTACCTGGGCTTTCCGACGGGCATCTCCGGCCAGGCACTGGCCGGACGAGCGCTCGTGCAGGCGCAGAAGTTTGGCGCCGAAGTCGCGATAGCCAACAGTGTGACCCGGCTGCGCTGTGCGCCGCAGCCTTTTGAGATCGAGCTCTCCGGTGACCACCGCGTGCGCGGCCGAGCCATCATCGTCGCGAGCGGCGTCGAGTATCGCAAGTTGGCTTTATCCAACATCGACAGCTTTCTCGGCGTCGGCATCTACTACGCCGCGACTTACATCGAAGCGCAGTTGTGCAAGGACGAAGACATCGTGATCGTCGGGGGCGGCAACTCCGCGGGACAGGCGGCAGTATTTCTGGCGAGCAACTGCAAACACGTTCACCTGCTCGTACGCTCGAACGGTCTGGCCGACAGCATGTCCCGTTACCTGGTCCGTCGAATAGACGACACGCCGAACATCACTCTCCGGACGTGCACCGAAATCACCGCGCTCCAGGGAGATACGCGCCTGGAAGAGGTGACCTGGCATTGCACCCTGGATAACCGGACCGAGACGAGGCCCATCCGGCACGTGTTCCTCATGACGGGGGCGGTTCCCAACACGCGCTGGCTGGAGGGCTGCCTCGGACTGGATGAAAAAGGCTTTGTGCGCACCGGGACCGAGCTGCACGCGGAAGAGATTGCCGCGGGCAGGTGGCCGCTCCCCAGGCAACCCTATATGTTCGAGACAACGGTGCCCCGGATCTTCGCGGTGGGCGACGTGCGCTGTGGCAGCGTGAAGCGGGTCGCCGCAGCGGTAGGAGAGGGCTCCGCCTGCGTCCAACTGGTGCACCGGGTGCTGGCCGAGTAAGGTCAATCCACCAGGCTTCCAATGAAAAGACCATTGCTATGAATGATCATCCCTTTCAGCTCACGCCGGCGGTCCAAAGTTTCGACCATATGCAGGGGCCGGCGCACGCTGCCGTCACGGTGGTGGAATACGGAGATTTCGAGTGCCCGAACTGCAAGCAGGCCGCCCCCGCGGTCAAGTTGCTGCTCGAGCGGTTCCAGGAGCGGGTCTGCTACGTGTGGCGACACTTTCCGCTGGCGGAAGTCCATCCGCACGCCCTGATGGCGGCCCAGGCTGCGGAGGCCGCAGCGGGACAGCAGCAGTTCTGGCCCATGCACGACCTGCTGTTCGAGAACCAGACGCACCTGAAAGCCCAGCACCTGAAAAGCTATGCGGAGCGCCTGGGCCTGGACATGGCGCGCTACACGGCCGAGATGGATGACGAGATCTATCTGCAGCGGGTTCGGGAGCACATGGAAAGCGGCAAGCACAGCGGCGTACGGGCTACCCCGACGTTCTTCATCAATGGCCGAATCCACGATGTCTCCTTCGGACTGCGCACACTGTTCGACGCGGTGGAAGAGGCACTGAAGCACCACCACCGCTGACGCCGCTTCGACACGAATGCGTCATGCACGTGCCCGACAATGCCGGGCACCATGGCCGTCACCGTCAATCTCACGTCCGAGCTCCGCGGATGGATTCTGCATAACCTCGATCGCGGTTGCCCGCCGCTGGACCTGGTCAACACCATGATCAGCCAGCGGTTCGAGCCGCAGATCGCGCAAGGCCTCGTGCAGGCGTTTGTGAGCGCGCGTTCTTCAGGGGTTGCTCCGCCGTCCAATGCAGTTGCGCTCGAGGTGCAGGAGGCTTCTTACTTCTACGAGACGCCTCGGATTGCGACCGGGAATCTGATCCGTACCGCGGACCGCGAAATCCCGGTGTTGCTTCGCTACGAAAAACCAGTTGTCGTTCTCCTGGAAGGTGTTCTGAGCCACGACGAGTGTGCGGACCTGATCGCACTGGCACGACCGCGATTGCGACCTTTCACTGTCGTAGACCCCCAAACGGGGGCTAACACTGTCGCGAACTATCGCAACAGCGAGGGAATGTTTTTCCGCCCCGCAGAAACGCCCCTGATTGCGCTTCTGGATCGCCGGGTGGCCGAGCTGATGAATTGCCCGCCGGAAAACGGAGAAGGACTACAGGTACTGCGCTACGGAGCGGGTGGCCACACGGCCCCCCATTTCGACTTCCTCATTCCCTCGAACCCGACCAACGAGGCGTCGCTAAAGCGCAGCGGGCAACGGCTCAGCACGCTGATGATCTACTTGAGCGACGTCACGCGCGGTGGCGAAACCGTATTCCCGGAAGTGAGGCTCTCAGTCACCCCACGCAAAGGCAATGCCGTCTACTTCGAGTATGCCAATAGCCGGCAGCAACTCGACGCGCGCTCGCTCCATGCTGGAGCGCCAGTTATTGAAGGCGAAAAGTGGGCCGTGACAAAGTGGATGCGGACCCGGCCGTTCTTCCCGGCATGAACTCAGACCTGCTTGGCACCCGGCAGGGCGACAGACAGCTCGAGGACCTCGTGACCATCCTCGCGCTCCAGGCTGACCTGCACCGCTTCGGGGTCGACGTTGACGTATTTCTTGATGACTTCCAGCAACTCACGCCGCAGCAGGGGAAGATAGTCCGGACCACCGCGTGCACTGCGCTCCTGGGCAACGATGATCCGCAGCCGCTCCTTGGCAACGTTAGCTGTCGGCGGGTTACGGCGGAAAAGAGCAAGTAACCCCATATCAGCCTCCAAACAGGCGTGCGAAGAAGCCTTTCTTCGGTTCGTCCACGAAGCGAAGTGGTAGCGACTCGCCGAGCAACCGCGCGACCGCGTCGTCATAGGCGCGCGAGGCATCGCTCGTGTCGTTGAGAATGACTGGGACCCCTGCGTTGGAGGCGGACAGAACATCGGGGGACTCGGGAACAACGCCTACCACGTCGAGACCGAGAATTTCTTTCACATCGCTAACGCTCATCATTTCGCCAGTGGCAACCCGTTTGGGGCTGTAACGCGTCAGCAACAGATGTTCCTTCACGCCCCCGTTACCCTGCTCCGCGCGCTGTGTCTTGCTCGCTAGCAGGCCGAGAATGCGATCGGAGTCGCGCACCGATGAGACTTCCGGATTCACAACAACAACCGCACGGTCGGCAAAATACATCGCCAGGTGCGCCCCCTTCTCGATACCGGCCGGAGAATCGCAGATCACGTAGTCGAAGCCGTCGGCGGTGAGCTCGTCGAGCACACGGCGAACGCCTTCGGACGAGAGTGCGTCCTTATCCCGAGTCTGTGAAGCGGCCAGCACGTACAGTGTTTCGAGCCGCTTGTCCTTGATGAGGGCCTGCTTGAGTGTGCAGTCACCCTGGATGACATTCACGAAGTCATAAACGACCCGCCGCTCGCAACCCATGATGAGATCGAGGTTGCGCAGGCCAATGTCGAAATCGATGACGGCGACTTTCTTGCCGCGGCGCGCGAGGCCGCATGAGAGGCTGGCGGATGTGGTCGTCTTCCCGACGCCACCCTTACCTGACGTGACAACAATAATTTCGGTCAATGTTTGCTCTCCTCTAGCGCAGATTGGAGCCTATCTGACTAATGATCGCCGTAGCGAGGGCGACCCACAGCGAGCAGATTTTTGCGATCGTTTCACGCGCATAGCGGGGGCTATGTAAGTGAAAGGATCGCAAAAATATGCCGCCGTGGGGCGGCCGCAGTAGGCGAGCATTAGTCAGATAGGCTCCTTAAGCGCCAATTCGGCCAAAATGCAGCTTGTCGCCATCCAGCCACGCCTGGACGGGCTTGCCGGCGAGCTCGGGAGGAATGGTCTCGAAAACACGGAATACGCCCGCGATGGACACGAGCTCGGCGTGGAATTCCTGGCAGAAAACGCGGGCGGTGAGGTCTTCGCGCGCCCCCGCCATAGCGCGACCGCGAAGTGGGCCATAAATATGGACACACCCATCAGCCGCTACCTCGGCTCCAGCACTCACCATCGCGGTCACAACGAGGTCGCGATTGCGCGCGTATACCCGTTGGCCCGAGCGAACCGTCTGCGTGTGCATCAGAGCCGGTTGACCAGCTGACTCCTGGGGCGGAGGCGGCGCGGCAGCCTGCACGACGGGAACGTTCTGATTGGCACGAAAGTGCGAGAGAACGGGGATTTGCAGAGCACCCGAGAGCGCTTCGACTCCGAGTGAGCCCGTCGTCAGTCCGATCGAGAGCATACCCGCGCGCTTTACTGCGTCGATCACGCCGCGAACTTCGGCGACATCGGGACTTTTCTCCAGCGCACTCAGGTCGAGGCACACGGCGGTGCGCTCGAAAAAGCGCGGCGCTGTGGCGATACGCCCCGTCAGCTCGTCGAGAATGACTCCAGGATCTGTTGTCCGAATACGCACCTGGACCAGCCCGACCTGTCCGAACCGGATGTCGAGGGCTGATTCACGCGAAGCGTCGGCTGGCTTGTTCATCTCGGCTGGCTTGTTCATCATATTTAGTGTTGTGCTGAAAGAATTCCCGCCACGTCCCAGCGAACTCCAAGCACCAGCGGTACTGCGGCGCGCGGGGATGCCGCGAAGTGTACCGATAACTGCTTCTGACTCAACCGAAAATCGTCCAACGCGTCGAATCCCCGCGCGCCAGATTTTGGGCAACCCGCGCGAGGCGCTCAAGGACGGCGCCGCGCGCCACGCGTCGCTTGCCCCGCGTCGCGCCGTTAGCGCTTCCCGGGATTCCCTCCGCAGCGCTTCGGTTGCGCTTCGAGCGGATTTTCCGGCCAATAGTGTTTCGGATAGCGGCCTCGCATGTCTTTACGCACTTCTGCGTAGGAGCCGCGCCAGAAACCCGCCAGGTCGCGGGTCACTTGCACCGGCCGTTGCGCGGGTGAGAGGAGCTTGAACGTCACTGGGATGCGACCGCCGCCGATTCGTGGCGTGGCGTCGAGCCCAAAAACCTCTTGTAGGCGCACGGATAGCGCAGGCGCGCTCGGATCGAGGTAGTCGATACGTATCTGCGACCCGCTGGGTACTTGCAGATGGGTAGGCGCGAGGGAATCGAGCTCGCGTTGCTGCTCCCAGCTCAACAAGCCGCGGAGCGCATCCATCAATGGGATACGCGCGAGATGTTCTTTGCGAGTGATGCCATCCAGCCAAGGAGTCAGCCACGTCTCGACGGAGGCGGCCAGGTCGGCATCCGACACCGCAGGCCACGTGCCGCCAGCAGCCGCTGACGACTCGCCCGGGCCGCGAAGTTTTCGAGCGAATTCAATTCGCGCCTGCAAGTCCCGTGACTCGCGACTCCACGGCAGGGCGTCGATGCCCAGCTCGCGGACACCCGTCAGCATGGCCGCACGAGCCGCTTCTACGGGAATATCGGGAAGCGGCTTCTCCTCCAGGAGAATCGAGTCCAGCTGCACCGTGCGCCGAGCGATAACCGCTTGCTCACGTGAGCTCCACTCCACAGACTCCTGACGTCGTAGGCGCTCGGGCATGTGCTCGTCAATATCAGCACGCGTCAGAGGCGCGGCCAGAAGAATTCGCGCATCGCGCTCGCGATCATCTAGGTCAACGGCCACGATGAGCTCCTGCTTGGCCAACCCCTGCGGCTCCGCAAAGTGAGCACCACGGCCATTAGCAAGCGTAAAGCGACCATCCGTCGCGGCTCTGCGCCGTCCTATTCTGTCGGGGTAGGCGAATGCCAACATCACACCGACGTCCTCAGCACCGTAATTGTAGGACTGCCGATCCTGTGCGATCGAGTTGGACGCCGAAGCCTGACGTTGTAAATCCTTTGCCGCCCGGCGTGCTCGCTGGAGTCCGAATCTGTCAATACCTGGCGGGCTGCCCTCGCCTCGCATGACTTCAATGCGCGTACGGATGTCCGCATCGCGGGCGCCGGAAGCACCGCGCAACAAATCGCGCTCGCCTAGAAGCGCCGCGAGGTCGGCGGCCAACGGCAAGCGCCCCATGCCGCGAGCGCGAAGAAGCATGTGAGCGAAACGGGGGTGCACGCCAATACTTGCCATCTCACGTCCGTGCGGCGTAATGCGCCCGTCCGAATCGAGCGCACCGAGCTTTTCGAGCACGTCGCGCGCGCTGGCAAGCATGGCCGCCGGAGGTGGATCGAGCCATCGCAAGGCGTTGGGATCGCGGGTGCCCCAGCTCGCGAGCTCCAGTGCCAACGGAATGAGGTCGGCTTCAACGATCTCGGGCGGAGTGAATGGAGCGAGGCTTCTGTGCGCGCCTTCACTCCAAGCGCGATAGGAAACACCCGGCTCCGTACGGCCCGCCCTGCCCTGTCGTTGATCGGCAGAAGCGCGGGAAATTCGCTGCGTTTCGAGGCGGCTCATGCCCGTGGAAGGATCGAACATCGAGCGGCGGACGAGTCCGGAGTCGACCACGACGCGCACGCCCTGGATAGTCAGACTCGTCTCGGCGATGTTGGTCGCTAGGACGACTTTGCGAGTGCCGGGAGAAGGGGGTGCAAGCGCCGCGTCCTGGTCCTCGGGCGCTAGCTCGCCGAAAAGGGGCAGAACTCGAATCGAGTGTCCGGCGTGCGCGGATTGTCCCGCACGTCCAGGTTGTGCGGGGCGGCGTCCGGGGTGCTCTGAAGACTCGGTCAGGTCAGCTGCTTCGATCAGCGACTGGACGCGGCGGATCTCCCGCGCGCCGGGGAGAAACACCAGTACGTCGCCTGTCTCTTCCCGTAACGCCCGGAGGACGAGTTGCGCGGTGACTTTCTCCGGTGTATCGACCGCGCCCCCGGGCCCGAACGCGGGGCCGGGCAGCGGCGGGGAACCTTTACCGGCAAAGCGGGACTCGACCGGATACGTGCGCCCCTCTGAGGTGATGATCGGCGCGTTATCCAAGAGCCGTGCGACCGCCTCCCCGTCGAGTGTCGCCGACATAACGAGCACTCTCAGGTCCGGCGTCAGATTCTCCCGCGCATCCAACACGAGCGCCAACCCCAGGTCCGCCTGCAAGCTACGCTCATGGAACTCGTCGAAAATAACCGCAGCAATCCCTTCCAGTGCCGGGTCATTTTGCAACATGCGGGTGAGGACGCCTTCGGTGACGACCTCGACACGCGTGTCACGGGATACGCGCGTATCCATGCGCATTCTATAGCCGATGGTGCGGCCGACTGGCTCACCAAGAGTCTGCGACATGCGTTGCGCTACCGCACGAGCAGCCAGACGCCGCGGCTCTAACATGAGGATGCGCTTCCCGCGCGCCCAGGGCTCATCGAGGAGCGCGAGCGGAACGACCGTGCTCTTGCCGGCGCCGGGAGGCGCTTGCAGGACTGCGGATGGGCCTCGCGCGAGCGCCGCGAGGAGCGCGGGCAGGATGGCGTCAATGGGGAGGCCGGAGGTCAGCATAGGCGCAGTCGGCCCTGACTCAGCTCCGCCACACCCCGGCCGCGAAGCAGACCCAACCCGCGATCAGGGCAAGCCCGCCAACCGGCGTGACGATTCCTAAAAGCCGTGGCGCGCCGAAGGTCAGCGCGTAAAGACTGCCCGAGAACAGAATGATTCCTACGATCACCAACACTGCGGCCCAACGCACCGTAGCCACGTCAACGAATCGCAGCGTCAGGCCAATGCCTAACAGGCCTAGTGCGTGAAAGAAGTGGTACCTCACAGCAGTCTCATAGACCTGCAATCGATCGGGCGATAACTGCGCCTTCAACGCGTGGGCGCCGAAGGCACCGAACACCGTCGCTAACGCTAGAAGAATTCCCGCTACGGCGAGCGTGCGGCTGCTACTCACCGCGTGAGCCGAGAAGTGGCTTTATCAAGTCGAGCGGCAGGGGGAACACGATGATCTGCGTCTTCTCGTGCGAGATATCAGCGAGCGTCTGCAGATAGCGCAATTGCATGGCGCTTGGTTGCCGTGCGAGGGATTCCGCTGCCTGCACGAGCATCTGCGCTGCCTGGCTCTCGCCTTCGGCGTGGATGATCTTCGCACGCCGGGTGCGTTCGGCCTCCGCCTGTTTCGCCATGGCGCGGATCATGCTTTCGTCGAGGTCGACGTCCTTGATCTCCACGTTCGCGACCTTGATGCCCCAGGCTTCAGTGGCCTGGTCGAGGATGACCGCAATATCGCTGTTGAGCTTGTCCCGTTGCGACAGGAGATCGTCCATCTCGTGCTGGCCGAGAACAGAGCGCAGGGTCGTCTGCGCGACCTGGCTCGTGGCCTCGTAGGGGTTGGCGACCTGGAGCACCGCCTTCCCGGGATCCACGATGCGGAAATACACGACCGCGTTGACTTTGACCGAGACGTTGTCGCGTGTGATCACGTCCTGCTTGGGTACGTTGAGCACAATGACGCGCAGATCCACCTTGCGCATCTGCTGAATGAACGGGATGACGACAATGACGCCGGGACCCTTGATGCCGGTGAAGCGGCCGAGGCTCAGCATCACACCCCGCTCATACTCGTTGAGTATTTTGATGGCGCTGAGCAGCAGCAGGAG
>DATBCZ010000074.1:0-7749 GCA_036270175.1 Steroidobacteraceae bacterium
CCCGCCTTCGCCACCACCCTCGAGCCCGCCCTCCGCTGGCTCGTCGACGACGTCGGCATCCAGGCGCCAGCGGCTGTGCAACTCGTCAGCTATCTCGCCGCGGGCCGCGCGGCGCTCGGCGCGCTGCCAACCCGAGACACGATCGTCTTCGAGCGCTTCTTCGACGAAACCGGCGGCATGCAGCTCGTCATCCACTCCCCGTTCGGCAGCCGGATCAACCGCGCCTGGGGTCTGGCCCTGCGCAAGCGCTTCTGCCGCTCCTTCAACTTCGAGCTGCAGGCGGCAGCGACCGAAGACACCATCATCCTTTCACTCACGACGGTGCACAGCTTCGAGCTCGCCGAAGTCGCGCGCTATCTTCATTCCAACACCGTACGCCCCCTGCTCGTACAGGCGCTGTGCGCGGCGCCGATGTTTCCAGCGCGCTGGCGTTGGAGCGCCACCATCGCACTGGCCCTCCCGCGATTCCGCGGTGGCAAGAAAGTCCCCCCACAGCTCGCCCGCATGGCCGCGGAGGATTTGCTCACCGCGGTATTTCCCGACCAGGTCGCCTGTGCCGAGAACTTACCGGGCGAATTGGAAATCCCCGACCACCCACTGGTCCGCCAGACCATTCACGACTGCCTCGAAGAGGCCATGGACGTTGAAGGCTTCGAGCAACTCCTGCGTGGGCTCGAAAGCGGCGCGATCCGTGTCATTGCGCGCGAGCTCACCGAACCATCGCCATTAGCGCTCGAGGTCCTCAACGCGCGTCCATACGCTTACCTCGACGACGCTCCACTCGAGGAGCGCCGAACACAAGCCGTGATGACCCGTCGCTGGCTCGACCCAGAAAGCGCCGCAGACATCGGCAAACTCGACCCCGAGGCAATTCAACGTGTACGCGACGAGGCGTGGCCCGACGCCACGAACGCCGACGAGCTGCACGACGCCATGTCGTGGCTGACATTCCTCACTGACGCGGAAGTGCAGCGGCAACCGGGTTGGGCCGAGCTGATAGACAACCTCGCCCAGCAGAAGCGCGTCACGCGACTGACCTCGGAAAAAGCCGCACCCCCTCACGGCCCGGGGGTACGACGCAATACGCCTTCATCCAGCGACGCAGAGTCCGCATCCTCCGGCAATGCGCCCGCCTCCCGCGAAACAACGTCCGTGTCCTCCGGCGACGCGTCCGCCTCCGGCGAACCAACTCTCTGGGTCACCGCCGAGCGGCTCCCCCTGTTCCGCGCCTTATTCCCGAAGGCGACAAACGCCCCTCCCGTGGAAGTCCCGGCTACCTACGAAAAGGATTGGCCCCGCGAGGATGCGCTGGTCGAGGTTGTCCGCGGACGCCTGGAAGGCCTAGGACCAACCACGTCGGCAGCGATCGCAGCCTCCCTCGGCTTACCGGTGAGCTCGATCGAATCCGCGCTAGCCGTCCTTCAGTCGGAAGGCTTCGCGATGCGCGGCCAATTCACCCCGGCCGCGGGAGCCGAAGGCGAATGGTGCGAGCGCCGCCTGCTGGCCCGAATCCACCGCTACACCGTGAAGCGCCTGCGCGCCGAAATCGAGCCCGTCGAAGCCCGCGATTTCCTGCGTTTCTTGTTCGAGTGGCAGCGCGTGACCTCCGAGGGTCGAATGGAAGGCCCGGATGCCGTTGGCGCCATACTCGGGCAGCTAGAGGGTTTCGAAGCCCCCGCCAGCGCGTGGGAAACCGAAATCCTCCCCACCCGAATCACCGAATACGAGCCAGCGTGGCTGGACGAGCAGTGCCTGGCCGGGCGTTACGTGTGGACGCGACTCGCCCGACGGAAGAGCGACTCGGAACGGAACGCTGCACCCGTCCGCGGCACTCCGATCGTCCTGCTCGCGAGACGTAACACCCGCGTCTGGTCATCTCTGACGGGCGCCGTGGACTCAGACAACCTGTCCGCGCGAGCGCAGATTGTTGCCGACTACATCCGTGTCCACGGCGCGTCTTTCTTCGACGAGATAGCCGACGGCGCCAGCCTCCTCCCTTCGCAGGCGGAAGAAGCCTTGGCAGAACTGGTGGCCCTCGGCATAGTCAACTCGGACAGTTTTGGCGGACTACGCGCGCTGCTGATTCCAGCGGACCGCCGCCGGCCACCCGCCGGTGGACGCCGCAGGCGTCGAATCGCGTTGTTCGGAATGGATGCCGCGGGACGTTGGGCGCTCGTACGCCGGCAGCCCCTCGCGGGAGCGGAGGCGGAACCCGACACGACTCGCCCTACCACGACCCGTCCAACCGAGAAGCTACAAGACGAGGAAGCGATCGAACACGTCGCGCGCACGCTGTTGAAACGCTGGGGAGTCGTATTTTGGCGGCTGCTCGCGCGCGAAGCCGACTGGCTCCCCCCATGGCGCGACCTGCTGATGTGTTATCGCCGCCTCGAGGCAAGAGGCGAGATTCGCGGAGGTCGGTTCGTCGCGGGCTTCACCGGCGAGCAATTCGCAGCACCGGAAGCGATAGGGCTCCTGCGCGACACGCGTCGCAAGCCGCACTCGCAAAGTCACGTCTCGCTCTCCGGAGCCGACCCTCTAAACCTCGTGGGCATCCTGACACCCGGCGCACGACTACCGTCGCTAAGCGGCAATCGCCTCCTCTATCGCGACGGAATCCCCGTAGCGGTGTTCGCGGGCGGGGAAGTGCGTTTCCTGGAGAAGCTCGAACCCAAAGAGCAGTGGGAAGCACAAAACCTGCTGCTCCGCCGCCACGTCCCCGCGGTGCTAGCCGACCTGGCTTAGCGGGCCCCCAGGGGGCCCGCCAACTCTCGCTTACGACTTCTTGTGCGAGTCCTGCCACTTCTTAACCGCCGCCATCGTATTCTCAACATGCGCGTCGGGCTTGAGGTCCGTATACGAGTAGATGATCTCGCCAGTAGGCGCGATCACATAAGACGTACGATTCGCATAGTCCGGCTTCACGGGCAATACGGCGTCGTATTCCTTCATAACGCTGCCATCGGCGTCCGACGCGACGGCAAACTTGTTACGGCACTCGCTGACCGAAAACTTGTTGAGCTTATCGATCGGATCGTGGGAAACCCCGATCACGGTAGCGCCTAACGCCGCGAACTTGTCAGTCGCCTCGGCAAACTCGTGTGCTTCGACAGTGCAGCCGGGCGTGAACGCCGCCGGATAGAAATACAACACAACGGGGCCTTTCTGCAGGGCCTTCGCCAACGAGAAGTGAAATGTCTTACCGGCGAGCGAGGCTTCCGTGCTGAAGTCGGGAGCCTTGGTGCCGTCCGGGAGTGCCGCAAAAGCGGGAACCGCAATCAGCGCAGTGGCCAGCGCGGAAACGAATGAGCGTCGCATGGAAATTCTCCTATCCAACCTGGGTGGACCTGAACTTTCGAAACTTTCGACAGCAACGTCCGCTCGTCGGACACCGCTATCGCGCAAAGGAAACACGGCCGCAACCCAGATAGACCGGCGCCAGGCCGCCGTTATTGCGCGGCGTACCCCACGAGCTCCACATAACCGCGCCCGGCAGTCTTTTGACCCGCGCTCGCTCCGGTCACGTCCACGGCCCCCTCCCAGTATCGCGCTGAGGTAAGGAGTTCCTGGTTTGCCAGTACCGGTCGCACATCCACGTCGATCCCCTCCGTAGGAACGCGCACGCGCCAATGCGCGGGATACCGATCGCCCCGCGGATTCTTCCAATAATCGAGCACATCGATCTGCACCTCGTCGCTGGCAAGCCGCCGCGACAGACCCGCCGCACTGATCCAGGTCCCCGCGCTGTTCGGATCGCGGCTGCCGTCATGGTTACGCAACGAATAGAACATCAAAGCGGTGCCGTCCTGGAGCTGTAGCGCAAACCAGTCCCATCCCTGCTCGGCACTGCTCAGCGATCCGCTGCCCCACTCGCGATCGACCCATGCGAGCCCCTGAACCTCCAGGGGTTTGCCGTCGCGCACCACGCGGCCCCGCACGGCGACCCGCGGAATGGAGTAGTAGTAGCTCGCCGAGCCCGGATCGTTCGATTTACGGCTGAACCCCTGCTCGCCGTTGAGAACCGGTGGCTGCAGCACCTGGGCGTCGAGCACCAACTCATAGCCGCGCTCCGCAGCCCGCAAAGTCCAATGCGTCCCTTCAGGATCAATCGTCCCAAGCGACCAGTCATCAATCCAGACATGCAGAGGCGGATTCCGTACACCCGCCAGCCCCACCGCCCCGCGCGAGAGTTTCTGCATAAAACGGAACTGCTTGTGAGCCGCGTCGGTGATCGCGAAATGGGCCATGTAGATCTGCCCGGTGCGCCACGACGATTCAACTCCCGCGGCAACGGGCTGTGCCGGATGCACCACCTCCTCCGGCGCCAACGCAAACCGAAAAAACGTCAACTCAAAACCAAACCGCTCGCCACCGCTCGAATCCAGGTTCCCCGTCACATACCACCACTCCTGGCGGTATTCAGGATGCGGCCCATGATCCCGCGGAAACTCAAACGCCCGCGGCTCGAGCACCTGCGCAAACCCACCCCCACGCGCGGCATTACCGAACACGCCCTCTTCAGGCAAAGGCCCGGCCGCCCACGCGGCGCCAGTCAACATCACTGCCAGCCACGCGGATTTAACCAAAACAGCCCCTCACAATCCGGCACCTCTCCACCCAAGCAACCGCGCCCTCCTTCGCAGCCTCCGCGGCGCGCCATCCCCCTCGCCGTCGTCTATCGCACCCTCACTCCTCACGAATATCCCCCGCAATCGAAGCCGTCGCGGTCCGCCACGCGGGATACAACCCCGCCGCCAACGCCGCCACCAGCGCAAGCGACAGCGCATCCGTGAACTGGGTCGCCGTCAGATGCAAATCAATCTGCCACCCGAAGGCGCGCCGGTTGATCACGTCAGTCAACACAATCGCAGTCAGCAACCCCGCCGGAATCGCGGCCACCAGCGCAACGAGCCCCATGAACCCTGTTTGTGCCTCGATCAACGCGGCGGCACCGAAAGGCGTCAGCCCGATAGAGCGCACGATCGCCAGCTCGTGTGAACGCTCCAACTCCCACGCCAGCAACGAACTGATGAGCCCCACGGCCGCGACGCCCGCGGCCAGCCAGTTGAGGACCCGTGTAATGACAAAGGTCCGCTCGAAAATACTCATCGACAGCGCACGAATGTCAGCATTGGAGGCAAACAGCAGCGCCTGTCCCCCACGGACCGCCGCCCGCATCTGCGCAATAACCGCCGCCGGTTGGGCGCCCGGCGCAAGATAGATCCCCATGGCCGTGATCTCGTCGTCGTGCCACAGCCGCCTGTATTGCGCGAGACTCATGAGTACGTTGCCGCGATCGTTCCCGTATTCCCGATAGATCGCGGCGACTCTGAAAGTCTGCACACCCGAAGCCGTCGACAGCGGCAGTTTGTCCCCCACCCGAAGCTGCAGGCGCCACGCAAGAGGCTCGGCAATAATCACCGCTCCCTCCTTGAAGTCGGGCCACGCGTGCGCGGCGTCGCCGGCGACAAATTGCAGCGCGGATTGACCCGTGCGTGGGAGTTGCAGTGCCGTGAGTGGCACGGGCCCGTTGGGAGACTCGACGATGACCTGGCGACTCTCGCTGTGATCGCCGATCCCCGCGGTAGCGAGCACCCTGGCCATCACCCCAGGCTCAATCCGCCGCTCGGGCCGGCCGGCGCCGGGACCCGGGGCCGTGACATAGGCATCGGCCTGGATGGTATTGCCAAGCCATTCGCGCAGGGACTCGCGAAAGCTTTCGACCATGATGGACACACCAATCATGGCGGCCACCGCCATACCGAGGGCCGCGACGGCGACACCCGTCCGACTCAACGATGCGGCGATATCACCAAACGCCAGCCGCGCGATAGGACTCGCCCGCCCCGCAAAGTTGGCCGCGGCGCGCGCCAGACCCCGGAGCACCGCGGGGGTAACCGCCGCGACACTCAACAACAGCAGGAACAATGCCGCGAATCCCGCAAACAAACTCCGCCCCGAAACCAACACTACGATGCCGGCGGAAGCCGCCAACACCGCACTGACGATGATGAGCCGGCGCGCAATGTGAACCGCACGCTCCTCCAGCACGGAGCGCCGCAGTCCGAGCTGTGGAGCGCTGCCAGCCACTTCCAGCGCAGGCAGCAAAGCGGCAGCCAGGGCCGTAAAAAATCCTCCCAGAAGCGCCTTCACGACAGAGCTCACCGGTAGTGTCGTCTCCCTCACCGCCACTACGAAATAGAGGTCATTGATAGTGCGCGACACGAGCGTAATCAGCTCGTGCCCGATCAGTAGCCCCAGTCCTAATCCTATGGCCGCACCGACAACTCCCAGGGCCGCCGCTTCAGTCAGCACGATGGCAAGGACTTCCGAGCGCGTAGCACCCAAAGCCCGCAGAATGCCGATCACTCTTCGCCTCTGGACTACGGCGAAACTGATCGCGCCGTAAATGAGGAGTGTGCTGACGAGCAACGCCAGCAGACTCATCGCCTTCAGATTGGTGGTGAAGGCTCTCGTCATGTCCAGGCTTTCGCGGGTACGTCCACGCGCGTCGTGGAGCTGCACGTCTACGGGGAGTCGTTGGCGCAGCCGGGCCACCATCGCCTCGCCCACGGAGCCTGCGGGCACCCGCACGTCGATGCGGGAGAGCTTTCCGACCCGCCCCAGCCACTCCTGCGCCTGCGCGATGTCGGTCAGCAGCAGCGTGTCATAAGCCGCGCCGTCGTCGCGGATCTCGCTAATCAACACCGCGGGATATTGGACCCCACCAACATCAATGTCGAAATGCTTACCTCTCGCAACCCCGAGCTGTTTCGCCACGCCCGCCGCCATGACCACCGCGCCACGCTCCGTAAACCACTTCCCAAGAGCCGCGACGCGTTCGTTCTGGCCTTCATCCCCCTGCAATCCCCCCGGCACCCCTAACTCCGCACTCGCCAGCGGATCAACCCCAATGAGCTGCATTTCCCGGTCACCGACGGTGACATACCCCTCCACCACAGGCGCGAGATCCGGCTGCAACTCTCCCGGCACCAGGTCATGTGTCCGCAGCTCCGCATACAACCGCTCATCGATTCCCTGCGGCCCACCCACGATCTGGTGAGTAGCCGCCCCATTCACAGCATCCATCGACAGCTCGAACGCCCGGCGCGAACTGGCGGTCGCGATGTCGACCGCGATAATGGTGGCGACGCCGAGCGAAAGCCCCACCAGCGCCAACGCAAGTTGCGCCGGATGCCGCAGAAGATGCCGAAAGCTCGCCGCCCATAATGCTGGCATTCAGACTCTCGTGAGCCGCTCGTCCGCGCCGCTCGATTCGGTAACCGTAGTGGTGGACTCTTTGAGCCGCCCGTCGCGCAACTCCAACACCCGATCGACACTCCGTGCCAGAGCATGGTCGTGGGTGACGATGATCAAGGTCGCCCCCCGCGCCCGGGTGAGCGATGCCAACACCGGCATGACCTGCCTGGCCGTCTCCTCGTCGAGATTTCCCGTAGGCTCGTCGGCCAACAGAAGCGCCGGCTCGTGCACCAGCGCGCGCGCAATCGCCACGCGCTGCTGCTCTCCGCCCGACAACTTATCTACAGCGCTGCGAAGCCGGTCGCCCAGCCCAACCTCCGTAAGAATGGCCGAACTTTTCCGTCGCGCAGCCGCGCCGCGAACTCCGTTGAGCTCGAGCACGAGGCGCACGTTCTCCTCGACATCGAGCGTCGGAATGAGATTGAAGAACTGGTAGACGAAACCCACATGGGCACGCCGAAACAAGGTCCGGGCAGGCTCGGCGAGCGC
>DATBCZ010000075.1:0-6009 GCA_036270175.1 Steroidobacteraceae bacterium
AAGTCGCGTATCAAGATCAGAAAGTCATTGCGATGAAGCAGCGTCCGTTCCGGGACAACGCACTGGCGCACCGTCAGGTGTTGCCGTTCGAGACCCGCGTCATCGGTCCGGCCGGCCTCAAGTAAAGGTAAAGACCATGCACGACAAACCCACTTCCCGGATCAAGCGGCCTCATATCAAGAGCGTCGAAACGCGCTATTTCGAAGAGCGCGACTCGCTCTTCCGCGGGCTGCAGAGCCTCGATCGGCGCACCTTCATGAAGGTCTCGACGGGAGCGGCTGCCGCGGCAGTTGCGGCTGGCGTCAGCCACCACTTCCACAGCTTTCTGCCGATCAACGTCGCTTCCGCCACCGAAGGCGGCGGTGCGCGCCAGGGTTTCACGTTCGCCTACATCTCCGACTCGCACCTGTACATCAAGAAGACCAACGAGCGCTTCATTCGGCAGTTGCTGCGTGCGGTCGATGACGTCAACGCCATGGACCCGCAGCCGGATTTCGTGCTCTACGGCGGTGATCTGGCCCAGCTCGGCCGCAAGGAAGAGTTGGACCTGGGCGCCCAGGTCCTGAAGAGCCTGAAAGCGCCGGTCCGCATGATGGTGGGCGAGCACGACTGGTTCTTCGACATGGGACACCGCTGGAACGAGCTGTTCGGGCCCGAGAATTACAGCTTCAACCACAAAGGCGTCCACTTTGTCGTGTTGATGAGTGTGCATGAGAAGGACTTCTGGACCGCGCGCGGCATGACTCCAGCAGAGCGTATGCACACGGTCGCCGGACTCGACAACGCGGTGCAAAGCGCGTTCGAAGTTGGCGCGGCGGAACGCACGTGGCTGAAGAAGGACCTGGAGAAGGTTCCCACTTCGACGCCGATCATCGTGTTCTCGCACTCGCCCCTTTATAAGTTGTACCGGCCGTGGAATTTCTGGACGGATGACGCCGAGGACGTGCAGGCGATATTGCAACGGTTCGACCACGTCACCGTGTTGCATGGTCATACCCACCAGGTACTTACCAACCGCATTGGCAACATCCAGTTTCACGGAATGCTGTCCACCGCGTGGCCCTGGCCCTACGCGCCGCAAGGCTTGCCGGCACTGACAGTGCAGATGAACCGCCCCAATCCTTTCGATCCCAACGACGGTCTCGGCGATGGAAGTGTGAACGTGCATCCCGAAGGATTGGTCGACAAGGTGTATAGCCTGTGGAACCGCAATCCAACGGAAGTGAAGGCCAGCTATCTCAGCAGTGACGGCGCGCAAGACCGCCCGGTCATCGCTACGCTGGCCAGCTATTGAATCGCGGGGTGCGACGCATGCGTCGCACGGGCAGCCCGCGAGGGATGCCCCGGATCGACAGTGAGCAGGCAATGCCTGCGTAGATGGAGAATATGATGAAGAACACTCCTTGGCTCGCCCTTGCCCTGGTTACTCTGACAGCGCCCGCGCTTGCGGACGGGCCCTCCTCTTCGGCTAATCCGCCTGCGACGTTCAACGGCGCCAAAGTCGTCAAACTGTGTGACAACAAGACCACGGTGCAGGTACCCAACGACACGCCCAAGACCCCGGCCGAGGGCAAGAAGATCGCCGATGCGCTGATGGCGCAGTGGGAATCCAAACATCCGGACAGCAAGTGGGTCGCGGAGGAAGTCGAGGCGCACCAGGTCGTGCCGCCCGAAGACAACACCAAGCTCGTCGGCACCGGCCAGTCGTCGACTTACGGCGCAGTGTCCTCGCAGGACGTGAAGGTGTGGAACACCGAGACATACAAGGAAGCCGTGTACGGCTCGAGCGTGTTCCACAGCGGTGACGAGTTGGGCAGCGAGATCGCGGTGTCGTGCGACATGTGCCATCCGCGCGCCGCCAACACCCACCCCGAAACCTATCCGAAATTCCAGCCGCAGCTCGGCCGCGTCGCCCTGTTGCGCGATATGATCAACTGGTGCATCGAGCATCCGGTCCGCGGCAAGGTGTTGGCACCGGATGATCCGAAGATGCGGGCGCTGGAGGCGTACATCCTCGCGCAGCGCAAGGGTGTGCCGTTGGATTACGGCAAACGCTGAGGAGTCGCGGCAGCCGCGGGTGTTACGGCACCCGCAATACTGTGCCGGTTCAGCGTACGTTCTGACCGCGGCGCAGGGCCTCGAGGGCTATCGCCGCCTCAGGTTGCGACGGCACGGGGCGCGTCCCCTCCGGGGGATTCTCCCGCAGCAACTCTGCTAACAAGGCAAGCTCGTGCGCCTTCGGATAGCCGCGACGCCATACGAGCCCGATGCGGCGGCTGTCATTACTCGAGCGCAGCGGCCGGATGGCGAGCGGCGGCTTTGGCCACATCGGCCGCCGCGCCGCCAACGCCGGCAGTAACGTGCATCCCAGACCGGCAGCGACCAACTGGCAAATGGTTTCCAGGCTCACCGCGCGGAAATCGTCGGAACCGTCGTCGGGTTCCGACTGCCGGCCACAGGCGGCCAGCGCCTGGCCACGCAGACAATGGCCATCGGCCAACAGCAACAGCGTCTCGTCGCGCAAATCAGCTTCCGCGACCCATTCGGCCTGCGCGAGCGGGTGTTGCGGCGAGCATGCGAACCAGAACGGCTCATCGAACAGCGGCAGGCACTCCAGGTCCTGGTTTTCCAGGGGCAGCGCCAGCAGCGCGGCGTCGATCTGGTAGTTTCTCAGGCGCTCCAGCAGGTGTTGAGTCAGATCCTCGTGGATGGCCAGCTGCAGCTGCGGGTAATGGCTCTTCGTCAGCGGGATGAAGGAAGGCAGGAAGTAAGGGCCCAGCGTCGGAATGACCCCAATGCTCAAGCGCCCTTCCAGCGGCCCGCGCGGTACCCGGGTAGCCGCCAGCAGCGCGTCCGCCTGGGAGACGATCTGGCGGGCGCTGCGCACCACTTCCTCGCCCATCGGGGTGAGCGAGACCGACTTGGTGTTCCGCTCGATGAGGCTGACGCCGAGATACTCCTCCAACTTGCGGATTTGAGTGCTCAGAGTAGGCTGCGAGATGTGACAATCCTCGGCGGCCCGTCCGAAATGCGCGCGGTCCGCGAGGGCGATCAGGTAGCGCAACTCTCTCAATGTCATACGGCAGATGATACCATCACTCATTGCCGACGGAGATACGTACATGGCGCCGCATTACCATGCTCTTGTCTGGATCGATCACCGGGAAGCGAAGGTATTTCAGTTCGACGCCACCGATGTCGATCACTCGACGGTGCAGTCGACGCACCCGCACCAACACCTGCATCACAAGGCGAATTCAGGTGATAGCGGCCACGCACCGCTGGACAAGGAGTTCCTGAAGCACGTCGCGCAGGCGCTCGCCACCGCGGGTGCGATCCTCATCACCGGACCCGCCGGCGCGAAAACCGAGCTCGCCACGTATATCAAGCAAACACAACCGGATCTTGCGAAACGGATCTCGGGTGTCGAGGCGCTCGATCACCCGACTGACGGGGCCCTGGTGGATTTCGCGCGGCGCTTCTTCAAGGCGGATGACAGGATGCATCCGCAGCGCCATAGCTGAGGCTGATACTGGAGCTCGGCCTCAGCTCGAGGCCTGCAGCGGATCGGCCGCCAACGGAGGAAATATCCGTGCGCTGGTTTCAAACAGCGTGCGCAAACGATGCCTTTGCGGCAGCGACTCGACCAGCCGCCGCCTCGTGGTGGCGGCGAGGTGCGCATGACGGGACGCGAGTTGGGGATTGCCGATCACCCTGTGGGCTACCGCGGCTGTCGTATGCACACGCCAATCCGCGAGTGGTGTCTCGAAACCCTTCGTCGCGGCGAGCGCCTTCGCTATAACCTCCAGCGCCTCGGTGGCTGCGCCCCGCCCCAAGGCCACACGCGCCCAGGTCTCGAACGCCAAAGCCTGCCAGGTCCGCTCGTCCGTCTCTACGGCCAGCCGTATGAATCGATCCGCGCGTGCCGCGGCCTCCGCGCGCGCGCCCGTCAGGAGCAGCAGGTTGACCCGGCCCCACTCCAATATCAGCGTCATATACCAATCCAACATCACGGGCCGCTCCCCGATCTGGCGCTCCGCCTCCAACAGATAGTCGCGCGCAGCCGCGGCATTGCCGAGCCCGGCCTCGGCCAGACCGCACATCACCAGGGACAACCGCCGTTCGAAAGGCAGGATGACGATAGGAGCCGAGTCCGCCGACACGACGGGTAAGCACACCTCGAGCATCCCCTCGTAGTCGGTGAGCTGAAAGAGCAGCATGCAGCGCCACAGGCCCAGGCTTTGCGCCCCTGCCAGGTTTCCGTCCTTGCGACAGGCCAGGATGCCGGCATCGAATGCGGTAAGGGAATTGCCGAACTCGCCGACGAACAACGGGACCCAGGACAGGCCGACGAGGTTCATCCAGCTCGCCCGCGAGACGTTGAATTCTGACAGGTCACCTGGACTGCGCAGCAGGAACTCATGATTGCGCAGGAATGTATCGATGGCCTCACGGTAACGCGAGGAGGTCAGACAGGTCATGCTGTATTCGAGCATGGCCGCGGCAGTTGCCGGCTTGTCCGGGGAAGCGCGCAATACCTGTAATGCCTGCTCACTGCGACGCGCGTCCACCGCATTCCATCCCGCCACCCACATGCGCCGCACAGAGACACGGAGCTGTGTCAGAGCTCGCGCGCCTGCGTCACTTTGCCCCGCGCTCAGCCGCAACGCCTCATCGAGCGCACGCACGCAGCTGTCACGGTCGTTCCAACTCAACGCGTACGAAAAGTTGAGGAGCGCACGGATCTGGATATCGGTGCGGCCCTGTTGGGCGGCCTTTTCGATCAAATGAGTAAAGGTTTCCTCTACTCGCGCGTCGTGCATAACCACGTAGATGGGGGCACGTTGCTCCAGGCATTCGAGCTCCACTGCCGCCCGCGCGTCCGCTGGCATGTTTGCCGCTATCGTCATCATGCGATCGAGGATCGCCAACGCCTCCTGGTGCGCCGACCGCCTTTTGGCAACCTGCAACGCCGACCGCAGGTAACTCAGCGCCCGCGGCCATTCATGGGCGGCGCCAAAGTGTTGCGCCAGCTCCACCGCGACGCCACCCCGTTGATCGGGCGGAAAAATCTCTTCCAGGCGCTCGCCGATGGCCCGGTGCAGGCGCGCGCGGCGCTCCGCCCCCTGGCGACCGTACAGGACCTGACGATACATCCCGTGATTGAAGCCGTAGAGTTGCATCGGCAGGTTATCCGGCAACAGCTTCATTTCGGCCCGATGTATGAACGAACCACGTCGCGACAGCTCCTCGCAGCTGTCCTCGAACCTCTGTGCATCCAACTCGGCGGCCGGCGCGGTCGTTGCCGCACCGAACTCGGTGCCCGCTACACTGGCCGCCTCCAGCACCCGGCGCTCGATGGGGGCCAGCCGCTGCACCCGGGTCTCGATGAGTTGGTTGAGTGTGCGCGGCACCTCGAATCCGATCCCCTCCACGGCCACTTGCAGCTGCCAACCGGAGGGCGAACGCGTGATCAGACCCCGCTCCACCAGATCATCGAAGATCGCCACCATGAAGAGCGGGTTACCACCCGACTGCCCGGCAATCATCCGCGCCAGTTGCCGCAGCTCGGGCCTGTCATCCGACGCTGCGACAAACTCCGTGACATCCAACTCGCTGAGCGGCGCGAGGCTCACCTCGAGACAGAGTTTCTGCACTAACAGTGCGCGGCTCAAGGTGTGGATGGGATGCGCTCTTTCCGCGGCCTCCTCCGGCCGATAGGTCGCGACGACCATGAGTCTCGCGCGACTGCCGCGCCGTGCCAGGGCCGAAAGCAGATCCACGGTCGAATAGTCCGACCAGTGGAGATCTTCCAGGACGAGGATCAGGGAGCGGGTTGCCGCGAACTCCTCGACCCACTCACAGAATTCGCGGACCATACGCGGGCGCGTGGACCCGGAGGTCTGCTCCCGGAGCCCCGCCAGCGTTTCCCGTGTGAGCACACCCGGCAGCTGCACCGCCCAGGTCGGTGCGATGGCAACGAGCGCCTGGATCAGACTTTCCCCGGGC
>DATBCZ010000076.1:0-4771 GCA_036270175.1 Steroidobacteraceae bacterium
GGTCGTCCTTCCTCGTCGGCGCCCGTCGTGGCAGTCGTTGGCGCCACCGGCGCGGTGGGTGTCGAGTTAATGCAGTGTCTGGAGCAGCGGCGCTTCCCGCTGTCCAACTTGCGGCTGTTCGCGTCCGCGCGCTCCGCCGGCCAGACGCTCCCTTTTCGTGGCAAGCCGGTAACGGTGGAGGAGTTGACCGAGGACAGCTTCAGCGGTGTCGACATCGCGTTGTTTTCCGCGGGTGGTAGTCAATCGAAGCGCTTCGCCCCGGCCGCCGTCCGTGCGGGTACTGTAGTTGTCGACAACTCGTCGGCGTTTCGTATGGACCCGGGTGTGCCGCTCGTGGTGCCGGAGATCAACCCGGAGGCGGTGCGTGAGCACAAGGGCATCATCGCCAACCCCAACTGCTCAACCATTATTTCCATCACGCCGCTGTGGCCGATTCACAAGATCAACCGCATCCAGCGGATGATCGTCGCCACGTACCAGGCTGCTTCCGGCGCGGGAGCCGCAGCCATGGAGGAGTTGCGCGAGTCGACGCGCGCCTACCTCGAAGGGCGCGAGTACAAGAACACCGTTCTGCCGCACCCCTACGCATTCAACCTCTTCAGCCACAATTCGAAGATCGATCCTTCGAACGGCTATAACGAGGAGGAGATCAAGGTGATGCGCGAGACGCACAAGATCTACGGCGATTCCAGCATCCGCGTGGCCGCTACCTGCGTTCGGGTCCCGGTCCTGCGCGCTCACAGCATCGCCATCAATTTCGAGTGCGAGCGCCCCATCACCCCGGCGCAAGTGCGTGAGGTCATGCAAACCGCGCCGGGTGTGAAGGTCGTCGACGACGTCGAGCGCAACTACTTCCCGATGCCGAAGGACGCCTCCGGCCAGGATCCGATCCTGGTAGGCCGCATCCGCCAGGACGTCAGCGACCCGAGCGGCCGCTCCATCGCCTTGTTCGTCGCCGGCGATCAGCTGCTGAAAGGTGCGGCGTTGAATGCTGTGCAGATTGCGGAGTTGTTGCTGAAGTAGGGTCGGCGCCGGCCGCCCCGGAGCCTGGCGCGACTGGGCGGAGCGCCCTACAACAGGTCTCGCAGCCTGTAATACAACATCGCCAGCGCGAGGGCCGGGCGGCGCAACGCGGTGCTGGGAAAGCCGCGGTGGGGGATCTTCGCGAAGACGTCGAAGCGTTCGGCAGTGCCGGCGATGGCCTGGGCGACGAGCTTGCCGGCGATGCCGGTCAGGGCGATGCCGTGGCCTGAGAAGCCCTGCAGGAAATAGATATTGGAAGAGAGCCTGCCGAAGTTTGGGGCGCGGTTCAGCGTGGCGTCGACGTATCCGCCCCACGAATAGTCGATTCGGGCGTCCGCGAGTTGCGGAAACACCCGCAACATGCGCGCACGTGTGGCCGCCGTCGCATCGAACGAGCCGAGGCCGGAATGGCTGACCCGGCCGCCGAACAACAGCCGGTGATCCGCCGAGCAGCGGTAGTAATCCAACACCCAGTTCATGTCGCAGACGGCGGCGTTGTTGGCGATGAGCTCGCGCGCCCGTTGTGCTCCGAGCGGCTCCGTCGCGACGATGTGCGATCCGATCGGTATGATTTTGGTGGCGAGCACGGGGGCCGTGTCGCCGAGGTAGACGTTGCCGCACAAAACCAGGTCGTGGGCGCGAACCTCGCCCCGCGGAGTACGAATACGAACGGTGACGCCGCTCGTGCCGCTTGCCTGCCTGAACCCCAGTGCCCGGGTCCCTTCGAAGATCTTTACGCCATTGCCCGCGGCCGCCGCCGCCAACCCGAGTGTGTAGTTGAGCGGATGCAGATGCCCACTGTACGAATCATAGAGGGCGCCGACATAACGCGACGTACCGAGAATCGAGCGCAGCTCTTCGCGAGGCACGTAGCGGACGCTCGTATATCCGAGTTTGTTTTGCAATTCCTCGATCTCGGTGTGCAATTCATGCAGATGGCGCTGTTTCACCGCCGTCAGCAGGTAGCCGTCTGTCCAGTCGCAGTCGATCCGGTGCCGGGAGATGAGCTCTCGCATGAGAGCGAGCCCTTCGACGGAGACGTCCCACACGGTGCGCGCCGCCGCCGCTCCAATGAGACGCTCGAGTTTGGTTTGGCCGGAAGCGACGCCGTGGATCGCCTGAGCGCCGCTGCGTCCCGAGGCACCCCAGCCCACCCGATATTCGTCGAGAAGTACGACCTTGTAGCCGCGCTCGGAGAGATGGAGGGCTGTCGAGCAGCCAGCAATGCCTCCGCCGACCACACAGACATCACAGTCGACCGAACTCTCGAGCTCCGCACGGTCAGGTGCCGCGTGAGCCGAAGCCGCGTAGTACGACTTGATGCGCACAGGACGTGCCATGGGCTTTGGTCCTGGGTTCAGGTGTTTAGGATATTTTGACGCGGGCGGAGGCGAAAGCGCTAGCACGGGAATGGCGATCCCGCTCACAGGGCGGCGAATTGCCCCCTTTCGGCGCCCCACAGCGCGGTCGCCACCGCTGGATAGCCCGTGGGAGGGCAGGCTCAACGGCGCAGCGAGCGTCTCGGGCAGATTCCGACCTGCGCCTGTGGTCTAATAGGGGCTGAATTGGAGAATTCGCTGGGCAGGGTTGTTTAAAATATTAAACACTTCCCGGCAGCTCGTCATGGCATCCGCTCGCCCACTCATTGGAATTCCCGCCGACCGCCGAATGGTCGGTCAGCACCCGTTTCACATGGTTGGGGAGAAGTACGCCCGCGCCGTGCTCGAGGCGTCTGACGCGCTACCCGTGCTGATTCCGTCTCTCGGCGAGGAGCTTCGCCTCGACGAACTGCTGCAGCGCCTGGACGGCA
This sequence comes from Steroidobacteraceae bacterium, assembly GCA_036270175.1. GTDB lineage: Bacteria > Pseudomonadota > Gammaproteobacteria > Steroidobacterales > Steroidobacteraceae > 13-2-20CM-66-19. The sequence goes on from DATBCZ010000076.1 coordinate 2,834, forward strand.
TTCTTTTTACGGGAAGCGTCTCGAACGTTGAGCCACACCATTACGACGGCACGCCGAGCGAGCCTGGGACTCTGCACGACCCTCAACGCGACGCTACGACGTTGCCCCTCATTCGTAGGGCTGTACGGGCTGGTGTGCCGGTGCTGGGCGTCTGCCGGGGCTTCCAGGAAATGAACGTCGCGTTCGGGGGCACCCTGCACCAGAAAGTTCACGAGGTGCCAGGCCTAAGCGACCATCGCGAGGATACGACGCTGCCTCTCGACGTCCAGTACGGCCCGGCTCATGACGTGATCCTCGAGCAGGCTGGGCTTTTGATGGATATAGCCGGCGGTAGCAAACGAATCCAGGTCAATTCTCTGCACTCTCAGGGGATCGAGCGACTCGGCCCGAGTCTCGTCGTCGAGGCGCGGTCGGCGACGGACGGCCTGATCGAGGCTTTCCAGGTGCGCGACGCCCAGCGATTCGCGGTCGCCGTGCAATGGCATCCCGAATGGAAAGTCATGAGTAATCCGTTTTCCCGTGCGCTCTTCGCCGCCTTCGGCGCGGCGAGCCGCGAGCATGCTCAGGCGAAGGTTAGAGACTAATTATGGCAAGTGAGATCCGGCAGTTCTTCCGCGACCACGGTATTTCCGAGGTAGAAGCCATCATCCCCGACATGGCGGGGATCGCTCGCGGCAAAATCATGCCCGCGGAGAAGTTCGCCGAGGACGGTGGAATGCGACTGCCCGAGAGCGTCTTCCTGCAGACGGTTACGGGGGATTATCCGCTCGAGCCCGGCGACGCCATGAGCCCGGCCGAGATCGATATCGTCCTCAAGGCCGACCCGAAGACCGTCCGGCGTGTTCCGTGGGCGGCCGAGCCGACGGCGCAGGTGATCCACGACTGTTTCTATTCCGACGGCCGGCGGGTCAACATGGCTCCGCGCCATGTTCTGCGGAATGTGCTCGAGCTTTACGCCCAGCGGGGCTGGGAACCCGTCATTGCGCCCGAGCTCGAGTTCTACCTGATCGAGCAGAACAAGGACGCTGACTACCCGCTAAAGCCCCCCGTGGGGCGCTCTGGTCGGGCCGAGCCGGGCCGGCAGTCTTACAGCATCGCGGCGGTGAACGAGTTCGATCCGCTGTTCGATGACATCTACCAGTTTTGCGAGGACCAGGAGATCGAGATCGACACGCTGATCCACGAGGATGGACCGGCGCAGATGGAGATCAATCTGATCCACGGCTATCCGCTCGCGCTCGCGGACCAGGCTTTCCTGTTCAAGCGCACCGCCCGCGAGGCGGCGCTGCGCCACAAGATCTACGCGACGTTCATGGCGAAGCCCCATGCCAAGGAGCCGGGGAGCGCCATGCATATCCATCAAAGCATCGTGGATATCAAAACGCGCAAGAACATCTTCAGCAACACGGACGGCACTCCTTCGCAGCTGTTCTTCTCCCACATCGGCGGTCTGCAGAAGTACATGCCTGCGGCCATGGCGCTCTTCTGCCCGAACGTTAATTCTTATCGTCGGCTGACCCGGTACCTATCCGCGCCCATTAACGTGCATTGGGGCTATGACAATCGCACGGCCGGCTTGCGCGTGCCGATGTCCGACGCTGAGGCGCGGCGTGTGGAAAACCGTGTCGGCGGCGCCGACGCCAACCCGTACATTGCGATCGCAGCTTCGCTGGCATGTGGCTACCTTGGGATGATCGAGGGGCTCCAGCCCAGCGACCCGATCAGCGGCAGCGCACACGATCTGCCGTTTGGGCTGCCGCGATCTCTGGACGAGGCGCTGCGCAGGCTGAAGGACTGCGAGCCGCTGGTGAAGCTCCTGGGCGAGCAGTTCGTCTCCGCGTTCACTATTGTTAAGGAAGCGGAATACGAGGTGTTCTTGCAGGTGATCAGCTCCTGGGAGCGTGAGCACCTGCTGCTGAACGTATAGGGGCGAGGCGC
>DATBCZ010000077.1:0-11360 GCA_036270175.1 Steroidobacteraceae bacterium
GGCTGGCGGATGTGGTCGAATGCCGGTTTTTTGGTGGCTACGGCGAGGAGGACACCGCCCGCGCACTGGGCATGTCCCTGCGGACCGTGCAGCGCGACTGGCTCAAGGCCCGCGCCTGGTTATTTCGCGAGCTGGGCGGGATGAATTAGGTTCGAGGCCTGGGCCAACTCTTCTACCGTCTGGGAACCATTCTGCCGCAGCCCGGGAAGGATGGCGGCCAATTGCGCTTGAGCATCGGAAGCGTTCCCTGCCGCGATCGATAGGCGCGCTAGCGCCAGCCGCGTCCGCAGGGTCAATGGATGATTCGCGCCGTATTGGTCCGAGGCGATTCGATCGTTCTGAGTCAAAGTGGCGCGCGCCGTGCCGAGGTCCCCCGCCGTGAGCTGCGCCTCGCCCAGAAACAAGCGGTTCTGCACCGTTAGGGGGCTGGCCGGTCCGGTGTACTGCGCGGCTACGGCGGTGGCCTCGGTCAGTGTTGCCAGGGCCTGCGCCGGGCGATCGGTCAACGACAACAGCCTGCCGTAGTAGCCCAGGGCCGAGGCCAACGCCCCCGAACTTCCCGCGAGCTCGCGCTCGTGTTGAATCGCCTCCGCGAGCATCGTCTCGGCCTCCCGCAGGTGGCCTGTACGAATCTGCAGCCCGCCTATATTGGCCAACACGATCTGCGCATCCATCTCACCGCCCAGACCCAGAGCCTGGTAGATCGAAAGCGTCTCGCGGTATGCATCCAACGCCTCACCGAGACGATGCGCCGCCGACAGGATGATACCGAAGGAGTTGTAGAGCACGGCGGTCTCACGATTCACGCGACCGGATAGCGCCAGGCGCTGCTCGATAGCGGCACGCATGGTGGTGATGGCACCATTCAGATCTCCGGCGGCACGCCGCTCCCTGGCTCGCAGGCCCAACCCCTCGACGCGCTCCTCCGCATAGCGTGTTGGAACACTCGCCCAGAACGCCTCGGCCTGCGTCAACAGTTGGGCGGCGTGCTGCACGTTACCGCGCATGAGCTCGATGTTGGCAAACTTCTGGCGCGCGTCAGCCACGGTGACCGGATCTGCCTTCGGATCGGCCTCCCGCAGAAATCCTTCCAACAGCGCGCCCGAGCCTTCGACATCCGCGAGCGTGTCGTATAACTCCGAGAGCGTTATGACGATTTCGCCGGCCTGCTGCGGGTCGTCCCGATATTCGCGCAGCACCCGTTGCGCGCTGGCGTCGATCATCGCCTTTGCAGTCGTGGTCTGTGAGCCGCGATCCGCGATTGCCGTGCGAAACAATCGGGTGAGCTGATAGCGAACGGCCTCCTCCCGGGACGCGTCACGCCGGGCGGCATCGCGCTCAGCCTGCGCCCGTTTCGCCTGCCACGCTGCGGCGCCCAGGCCGACGGCGAGGGATAAAACCACGGCGATCACCGCAAGCGCTCCCCATCGATAGCGACGCATGAAGCGACCAAACTGGTACAAACGAGCCCCGGTCCGCGCGACAACGGCCTCGCCGCGCACCGCACGCTCGACATCCAGTTTCAAGGCATCGACTGTTTCATAGCGATGCGCCGGCTCCTTACGAAGTGCCTTCGCGACAATCGCGTCGAAATCCCCGCGCAGCAGCCGCGGTGGGAGTGGAGGATTCGGAAGAGTCGCGGCCGTCACACTCGGCGCCGGCGCGGGCCTTTCGAGCACGACCCGCATCGCATGGGCGATCGGAGCGCCCGCCGGCGACCAGGGCCGCGTCCCGGTCAACAGCTCGAACAGCAGCAATCCTAACGTGTAGACGTCTGTCGCCGTCGTTACCGGCGCGCCCAGCAATTGCTCAGGAGCCGCGGACGCCGGTGTCAATGGAGCGCCGGCCGTCCGCGTCAGATTCCCGTCGTCTACGGCGATGAGTTTCGCTACACCAAAATCCAGCAGTTTCACCTGCCCCTGGGTGGTGACGAGGATGTTGGCTGGCTTGAGATCCCGATGGACCACGAGGTTGCGATGCGCATAGGCAACTGCCTCACATACCTGCGTGAAGAGACGCATCCGCTGCGACAACGTCGCGTGAGTGCGCGTGCAGTACTCCGTGATCGGCTCGCCCTCAACGAGCTCCATTGCCATGTAGGGCCGGCCGTCTGGCGCGATGCCTCCATCGTAAAGGCGCGCGATACCAGGGTGCTCCAGGCGCGCCAGGATCTGGCGCTCCACGTGGAAACGCTCCAGCTCGGCTATTGCCTCGTTCCGCAGGAGTTTGATCGCGACCCGTTGCGTGAAGTCGCCTTCGGCGCGCACGGCCTCGTAAACGACACCCATGCCGCCGCGGCCTATATGGCGCGTAATCTTCCAGGCTCCCACACGCATGTGCGGCGGGATCGGCTCGATCGGAGCCTCTACGCCAACGCGTGCGGGTGTTGCGAGAAATCCTCCAAGCTGCTGCGCGGCACGCAGCAGGCTCTCGACCTCCTCCAGGACCGCCGGATCATCGCTGCCGTTGCGATCCAGATAGTCAGCGCGAGCCTCCACCGGCGTGTCCAACAGCACATCCAACAACTCATCGACGCGAATTCGCTGGGCGGCGGAGAGTGCTGACATGGGTCCTTCAGGGAGTATTCAACTGAAAGTGGGAAGAATGAACTTCCAAGGGTCGCCATCCGAGCCGCGTGGCACTTTCACCTCGATGAGCACCGGACGATCCGCGCCAAAGGCCCGCTCGAGCGCCGGGCGTAGGGCTTGGGGTGAGCTTACCGACGAGGCACTCACACCGAAGGACTCCGCCAGCGCCACGAAGTTGGGATTCACGAGCTCGGATCCGAGCAGGCGGCCCGCGAATTGCTGCTTTTGGTCGCGATAAACGTTGCCGTAGCTCTCGTTGTTGAAGACCAGCGTCACGAGATTGATGCCGTATTGAACCGCGGTCGCGAGCTCCTGGGCGGCAAACATGAAACCCCCGTCGCCCGTGACGGAGACGACCGGCCGCTGCGGGAAGGCAACCTTCGCGCCCAACGCGGTCGGGAAGCCGAAGCCCAGCGTCCCCTGATAACCGCTGGTCACAAAGGTGCGGGGCTCGTAAACAGGAAAACCGAACATCGCGGAGAACCCCATTTGCGAGATTTCCTCGACGAAGAACCCGTCACGAGGCAGCACGTCGCGGATCACACCGAGATAATCGACCTGCGGCTGCACGGAGCGAATAGCAATGGCCGCCTCCTCTTTTGCGGTGGCGATCTGGTCGTCGCGCCGCTTCGGAGTGCCACGGCGTGTCAGAGCCCTCGCGAGTGCGTTAGCTCCCGCGGCTGCATCAGCGACGATGCCAACAGCCGCCGGTAAACGTCGCAACTCGGCGGGATCGATATCGATGCGGATGATCTTCAAACCCGGCGGTCGATGCCGCCAGCGGATATCCAGAAGCTCGAAGCGCGTCCCGATCACGATCGCGACATCCGTCTTCGGCCACAGGCGTTGCGCCGCAGCGATGGTGAGCCCGAGGGGATGGTCGTCGGACACTACGCCACGGCCCCCACGAAACGAGACGGCAGGCGCGCCAATCATCTCCGCCAGCGCCGTAACTTCCGCACTCGCATGGAGAGCACCGGAGCCGACGACGAGCAGCGGAGCGGTAGAGGCCTGGATTAGCTTGGCCGCCTCGTCGATGGCATCGAGGTCGAGCTCGGGCGAGGGAAACAGCGGGAGCGTCACTGCCGGACCCACACCTGCGGTCGCCGTGAAATAGTCCCACGCGGCCTGGAGAGCCGTCGCACCCTGCCGGCCGGACGACATTTCCTGAAACGCTCGCGCCACGAGGAGAGAAGCCTGCGACGGGTGCTCGATGTGGTCAGCCCACTTCGTCAGGGAGCGAAGGATGCCCAGTTGATCTCGCAGTTCATGAAGTGCTCCGCGCTCGCGGCCCTTGGCACCTGAAGGCATGTCGCCGGTCAGTGCCAGAACGCGCGCGTTGCAACTATTCGCGGTTAGCAAAGCCGCAGAGGCGTTGAGGATGCCCGGCCCCGGAACCACGGCAAAAACGCCGGGCCGACCACTTGCTCGCGCATACCCGAACGCCATATAGCCGCACGTCTGCTCGTGCCGCGCGCCGATGGTGCGGATCCGATCGCCGTTTTTGGCGAACGCGTCGATGAGGCCATAGATTTGCGCGCCGGGAAGGGCGAATACGGTATCGATGTCGTGCGCGAGGAGGCCCTGGACAATCGCCTCGCCGCCGGTCAGTTCTCGGGTTTCCATACCCCTATTGGACCATATTTTCGGGGCGGATTAGGCGGCGACGCGCATCTGTCCCCGGCCGGCGCGCTTGGCCTCGTAGCAGGCGCGGTCGGCAGCGGCGACCCAGTCCGCGAAGTCGGCGAGCCCCTGTCTCAGCGACGCTGCCCCGATGCTTGCGCCCACCGTGTAGACCGTTCCATTCCATGTCACGCTGAGTTCCGCCACGGCACGCAACACCTTCGACCCTACCAACTCTGCGTGTGCGGGATCCGAGTGCGTCAACAAGATGGCAAACTCATCGCCTCCGAGACGTGACACGGCGTGTGAGTCCCTCACAATGGAAGTAAGCAATTGCGCTACACGCCGCAGCACCTCGTCACCCGCCGCGTGTCCTCCGGTGTCGTTAACCGCCTTGAAGCGGTCCAGATCGATCAGCAGCAGTGTTGCCGGGCGTTGAATATGCCGGTAACGCTCGACACATTCGCGCAGTCGGCGCTCGAACTCAAACCGGTTCGGGAGACCCGTAAGTGGATCGTGCGCGGCGCGATGACTGAGCTCCCGATCGCGCGCCATGCCCTCGGTCGCGTCCTGCAACACCACGACCACGCCACTCACCGCGCCCTCCGAGTCGTGAACGGGAGAAGCGGCATCGACTATGTAGCACGGGCTCCCGTCCGGCCGGTGCAGGAGACATCGGTCCTGACGCTTTACCGGCTCGCCTCGCGCCAGGCACAGCGCAAACATGCTTTGCGTCGCCTTCAAGGTCTGCGGATTGGTCAGCACAACCACTTCATCGAGACGCCGGCCGGCGATCTCGTCGAGCCGTTGGCCGAGCAAGTTCTCCGCGGCAGCGTTGACGTAAGTAATCTGACTGACGGCGTCCGTCGTGATCACTGCGTCTCCGATCGCGCGTAACGTCGTTCGTAACCGCTCCCGCTCCTCCGCGAGATCACGCTCCGCTCGACGCCTCGCCTCCAGACTTTCGATGTGACCGATGAAGTGCAGCGGCGAGCCGTCGTCGTCGGTTGCCAGCGAGACGGCCACCCTAGTCCAGACCCACGAACCGTCACGATGGCGATATCGACGCTCCGCGACATACGTATCCGCGCCTCGGTCCATCAAATGCTGCATGTCACGGGCGGACGCCTCGTGATCATCCGGGTGCACGAGTTGTTCCGCGGTGAGCGTACTTAACTCCTCCCACGTGTAGCCAAGCATTTCCAGGAATGCGTCGTTCGCCATCGTCAGCTTGCCGTCCAAACCCCGTATGACGACACCCGCTGGCGAATGTCGCAAAGACTGACGAAAGCGTTGCTCGTTAAAACGAAGGGCGCGCATGGCACGCTCCCGATCCTCGGCGGCTAACCCCATGACGATCGGTGAAAGCATAATGGCGGCGAGCGCCACAAAGGGCAGCCCCGCAAGCGCACCCGTCTCTGTCAGGGGCACGGCCGACCCCAGCGGTCGAACGCCCGCGTACCACAGTACGACGACCAACAACCCCGCCAACTCGCACATCAATGCGGCACCGAAGGCACCGACCTGAAATGCGACGACAATGAGTGGGATGGAAAGAGCGATGAGTGGGAATCGCGAGTACCGGATCGCACAGTAAGTTACGACCAGGCAGACTACGGCGAGGATCAGATTCCAGGAGCGCGCCTTTGGTGACACCAGGCGCTGCAGTGCCTTGGAACTGTAGAGGTAGATGGGCGGCGCGCAGAGAACGGCGCCAGCGGCGATCGCCGTATACCAGTTCGCGGCAGCCGACCAGAAAGGCGTGCCGAACGTCAGACTGACGGCTGCAGCGCCTGGGAGTGCCGCAAGTGCCGGAATGCCGATGCCAATAAGCGCGAGCATCCGCACGCCAGAAACAACAGTGATGTTGGGAAACGGCAGCCGCACATAAAAACGGAGGAGGCAGGCGGTCAAGCCGACTTCCAGCAAGTCGACGGCAGCCATGGCAAGAGAGCCTAACGGCGCGTCGTGGGCGCCCAGCACGTTTGCTAGCGTGCCCGCACACAGAACACCCAGGAAGATCCGGCCCCACCTGACCGCAGGCAGACGCACGAGGAACGCGGCCGTCATCGCATTTGCCGGCCACAGGAGCGAAGACCCCACGGAGTTGCGAGTCAGGGCAATCGAGGTCAGGGCGACGAGGAAATAAAGCGCGATCAGGAAGACCTCGCCTTTCGTCACGAGCCGCTTGCCGCGCTCCCCCCTCATTCCACCCCTCTCAGTAGTTGTCCCAACGGTGCGGGTTTCGCAACGGCCCAGCCAACGCCATCAAATCCGCCTCACCCATAAGTGAGATGCAAATCACAGTGTTCCCAGGAGTTGTGCTGGGCACAGTCCAAGCGCGCGCATTGTGCGGTGTGGCTTGGCAGAATTCCGTGAAGTTGTGAGTCGTTTAACGAAGTGCGCGAGCGGCTGAGGCCAAGCCGTGGGGCCGACTTGACGCGAGCATCGTTGACGCGCGCACGGATCGGTCGTGACGTCGATTGGTCTCGCGGAACTCCAGGGAACGTCTTAAAATAAGCACAATCCCGCTCAAGTCTTGGCCGCTTGGCCGTTCTGTCTCTTTTTGCCTATGGAAACCCGCTTTCTGCGCAATGCGATCACGCTCGGGCTGCTGTCAGCCATCGGGCCGTTCGCCATCGACATGTATCTGCCGGCGTTGCCCGACATCGGACGCAGTCTCCACGCTGACACCGGTGCCGTGCAGATGAGCCTGACGGTGTTCTTCATCGCCCTCAGCCTCGGACAATCGATCTACGGCCCACTGTCCGACATGATCGGACGCAAAGCCCCTCTGTACCTGGGACTTGCACTATTTTCGATCAGCAGCATCGGCTGTGCCCTGGCGCCGACCATCGGCGTGCTCATCGCTTTCCGCTTTCTGCAAGGTATCGGCGCGTGCGCGGGCATGGTGATCCCACGGGCGATTGTGCGCGACCTGCATACGGGCATCGACGCCACACGCCTCATGTCGCTGCTGATGCTGGTGTTCAGTATCTCCCCGATCCTGGCGCCCGTGACCGGAAGCTTCGTGATTCAACTCGAAGGCTGGCGAGCTGTGTTCTGGGCGGTGCTCGCCGCCGCCGTTGTTGGGGCCTTTATCTTGGGCACCCTACCGGAGACACGCCTGCCCGCGGAACGGGCCAACAGCAGCATTCGGGGGGCCATCGCCGCCTATGGACTGCTGCTGCGCGACCGGCATTTCCTCGGCCTCGCGTTCATCGGGGCGTTCGGAATCTCGAGCTTCTTCGTTTATCTGGCGAACTCGCCGTTCGTGCTCATCGAGCATTACCACCTGACTCCCAGACTCTACAGCGTGTGCTTTTCCGCCAACGCGGCCTCCTTCTTCGCGATGGCGCAACTCACCTCCCGGCTTGCGATGCGCTTCGGGCTGCGTCGACTCGTGCGAGCGGCGGTGATCGTCTACGCTGCCGTACTGCTCATGCTTTTAGCGGTGTTCGCCTCGGGCGTCGACAATCTCTTCGTGCTTGCGGCATTTCTGTTTGTTGGGTATGGATGCCTGGGCGTGTTTATGCCCGCTACCTCGGTGTTGGCGTTGGAAGACCACGGCGCCATAGCAGGGACGGCATCTGCGCTGATCGGTACGATCCAGTTTGTCACGGGCGCCGTGATCATGGTGTTCGTGGGAAGCTTCCAGAACGGCACGGCGCTGCCCATGGTCGCCGGCATCGCCGCTTGCGCGGCTATCGCGATGGTGTTTGCGCAGACGAGTGTGCGTAGTGGGGAGCCGGAAGCTACGGCGGAGCTATCGTGACGGCGAGTGATCTGGATGCCTTCATGGCAACCATGGTCGCCCCTTCGGTCCCGATATCGTGCGGCGGCGCTGAAAAGTTCGCGGGTGAGCTGTATGGCCTGCGCGCCACCGCTACCCGGCTAACCGGCGAGCGCGACGAGAATTTCAAACTCGTCGGCCCGGACGGTCGCGAGTACGTTTTGAAGATAGCGAGCGCGGCGGAGGAGCCGGCCGTCACCGACTTGCCTACGGCGGCGTTGCTTCATGTCGAGCGCGTGGACCCGGGGTTTCCGTGCCCCAGGGTGCTGCGGAACCGTGATGGCCTCACTTGCTCGCGCTTCGAGGACGCCGCAGGACTAGGGCGAACGGCACGCATATTGACCTACCTGCCGGGGAAGACACTTCGGTCATCGGCTCGATCGTCTTCGCAGCGAGCGGCGTGCGGGCGCCTGGCGGCGAGATTAGGTCTCGCGCTTCGTAATTTCACGCATCCCGCGGCCCTGCGGCCGCTGATCTGGGATCTCCGCCACGTGGGTAGAACGGTCGGGCTGTTGGACGAACTCCGGGACTTCCCGGTGAAGAGCACAGTCGCGGCATTGATCGGTGCGATCGACGCTCGAGTTCAGGCGGAGTTCGGACATCTGCGGCACCAGGTGATCCACAACGACATGAATGACATGAACGTCCTTGTCGACCCGGGCAATGAGGATGTCGTCGTCGGCGTTATCGATTTCGGAGACCTTGTGCATACTGCCCTGGTGGCGGATGTGGCCATCCTTGCCGCCGACCAGATCGCCATGGGGCACGCTCCACATGACTCGATCATGGACGTAGTGATGGCCTATCATGAAGCCGTGCCGCTGCTGCCTCAGGAACTCGCCGTGCTGAATCCGCTCATTGCAGGACGGATACTGACTGACGTATTGGTTGCGTCGTGGCATCGCCGTCGGAATCCAGCGAGCGCGCACTACAGTGATCTGGACCCGGAGTTCATCCGGGCGCGGGTGAAACTTGCCGAGGAAGTGCTGGCCTTGGAGGTGGCTACGCTGTGACGAGCCGCGAAACTGACAACGCGGACTTACTTGCCCGCCGCGCCCGGGCGCTCGGACCCACCTACTCCCTTTTCTACGATGAACCCCTCCACATCGTACGTGCGGAGGGCGTCTGGATGTACGACGCCGAGGGACGCCGATACCTCGATGCCTACAATAACGTCCCCGTCGTCGGGCACTCCCATCCATTTGTCGTGGATGCGTTGGCGCGGCAGGCGCGCACACTGAACACTCACACGCGGTACGTGGCCGAGCAGCCGTTGGTACTTGCGGAAAGACTGCTCGCGACATTCCCCAGTGAAATTCGGAACGTGGTCTACACGTGCACGGGTAGCGAGGCGAACGATCTGGCGGTTCGTATCAGCAAGGCGGTTACCGGTGGGACTGGGTTCATCATTACGGATTTCGCTTATCACGGCACGACTGATGTTATTGCCGGGATGTCGCCTGAGGATGGCACGCGACTCGGGCCGGGTGTTTATGCAGTGCCGGCGCCGCTCGGGCCTGAGGGCACCGCCAGATTCGGCTACTCCGTTCGTGAATGTATTGCAGCGATGCGAGCGGACGGGATCCGACCGGCCGCGCTGCTGGTCGATACGATTTTCTCCAGTGATGGCGTCGTCGCGGATCCGCCTGGATTCCTTGCGGCCGCCGTCGACGAGATACACGCGGCGGGCGGACTCTTCATCGCGGACGAGGTGCAGCCAGGATTCGGGCGCACAGGGGACCATATGTGGGGGTTCCAGCGTCATGGGGTTATTCCGGATCTCGTGACCATGGGTAAACCGATGGGTAACGGGCATCCGGTATCCGCGGTCGCGGCGCGCCCCGCGTTGCTGGAGACTTTCGCGAAGCAGACTCGATACTTCAACACCTTCGGCGGCAACTCGGTGTCCTGTGCGGTGGCGCTGGCGGTGCTCGATGTCATAGAGAAGGAGCAGATCGTGGCAAACGCTCATGCCAGCGGTGCCTACCTGCGCGCGGGCATTTCGCGTCTTGCGCCGCGATATCCCTGGATTCGGGAGGTGCGCGGCGCCGGCTTGTTTGTTGGCGTTGAGTTGGCGCCTCATCCGACCACGCGACTGCCAGCCCAGCAAGAAGCCACTAGGATTGTGAACGACCTGAGACACCGCGGGGTCCTCATAGGCACCACCGGCCGGGACAGCAATATCCTCAAGATCCGCCCGCCCTTGACGATCTCGCCGGATGAGGTGGATGTGCTGCTGGAAGCGTTGGAAGCGTCCTTGTCCAACGCCTGAGCGCGCGTCAATGTCCGGCAACCGCCGCCCGCCGTGCCTACGCCGAGCCATCGCCAGCCGCCGCTCGACACGCCTGCGCCGGGCCGCTGCTATCTGACGCCACCTCCTCCGGAAACACTTTGCGATAAATCTCGGCGAGCGGTATCGATACGCCGAGGGAGCGAAACTCCGCCATTCCCTCGACACCGCTCACAACCTCGGGCACCCAATTCTGCGCGCGCCGGTAAATCGTCAATTGCCGCGAGCATTGCGCCGCTATCACATACTCCTCGACAGTCGACGCTCGTCGATAGGCCAGCGCTTTTTCGCGTAGATCGATGTCTCGCGTACAAGCCGATAGAACCTCGATGACCAGGCGCGGATTCTGAATCCACGCCTCGCCCCAACCCGTGCGGTCGCATGACACCATCACGTCTGGATAATAGACGAACTGGTCAGTGTCGATTTTCAGGTTCAGTTCCACTTGTGTAGAGAATATTTCGCAGGGACTCCCTCGCAGTCTCTCACTCAGCGCGAACACCAACGCCTGTACGATGCGACAGTGAGCCACGCTGGCACTGCTCATCGCCTGAACGTAACCATTCACGTACTCGTGGCGCGTTGTACTTCTATCCTCGAACTCGAAATACTCCTCGAGCGTCATGTACGGCAATTCCACGTGTTGGATTTCCACTATGGTATTCATGGGTGCGCCTCTCAGACTTCGGCGCCCGACGGCGGCGGCCCGGAGAAGACGCCGTCGTAGATTTCGGTAAGAGGGACTGATAAGCCGACTGAACGGAACTCCGCCGTGGCCCGCGCGCCCATGACGACATCTGGCTGCCAGTGTTCGGCACGGCGGTGAATCGTGAGCTCGGGACGTTTTTGTGAGGCGATCACGTATTCGTCCAGAGAGGCGACACGGCGGTAATTGGCCGCCTTTTCGCGCCGGTCCAGGTGCTGGGTCGAGGGAGAAAGCACTTCCACGACCAGCTTGGGATTCGGCACCCACCGCTTGTCCCAGACACTTCGGTCACAGGACACATAGACGTCCGGGTGATAGACGATCTCGTCATTACCCAGAGTCAGGTTCACCGATCCACCG
>DATBCZ010000078.1:0-3379 GCA_036270175.1 Steroidobacteraceae bacterium
AGGCTTTGACGATCTCGTCCTTGCTCGCGCCCGGGGTTGTCTCCAGCACCTTGTAGGCCTGGTCGAGTTGTTCGGCGCCGCCGTAGTTGCGGGTGTAGCCGCCCGGGCCCTGGCCGTTGCCCTGGTTGAAGCTACCGGTGCGGATGCGGAGCACTGTTTCTATTTGCGCCAGCTCCAGCGGCGCGACGCCGAGACGACCGGCCACCCGGGTCAACAGGTCGCGTACCGGACCTTCCATGTTGTTGCCCGCAAGCGCGGCCCGCACCTGGATCTCGAGGAACACCCGCAGGAGCTCGGGACGCCCCTGGCAGGCGTGCCGTAAACCGCCCAACTCGGCGGCGGTGTCGAAGTTCCCCTGTTTGCCGGCGGTGAAGTAGTCGATGGCCGCCTGGACCTGCTGCGAATTCAGACGCAGATCCGACATGACTCCACGGGCCGCGGCGATCTCGCGTTCCGACACGCGGCCATCGGCCTTGGCGAGATAACCCATGACCCGGAAGGTGGCGCGGAAGAAGCGCTCGCCGATCTCAGCGAGGTTGTCGCTCGAGTTCAGACGGGGCTGCGCGCTGCCACTGTGCTCGTCAAACTGGTGACCGAGTACGACGCCCACGGCGAGGCCGATGGGCCCGAGGGTGAGCAATCCCAGCGCGCCGCCCACGACCTTACCGGTCCATTTCATCGCCATTACGCCATCACCGTTCCATGAACGACCGCTTTAGTCGCGCCCGTCACCCTCGCCCTCGTATCAGTCGCAGCACTTGCCACATTCGCTATAGTACCAAGCGCCGGGATGCCCCCCGGTTTGCACCAAAATGACGCACCCCATGCAGCCGCCAACTGTCTTCCGTACTGCTTTGAATGGACTGGAGAAAATCCACGAGGGCAAGGTACGGGACATCTACGCCGTGGACGCGGACACGATGCTCATTGTGACCACGGACCGGATATCCGCCTTCGATGTAGTGATGTCGGATCCCATCCCGAACAAGGGCCGGGTCCTGCAGCAGATCTCGAATTTCTGGTTCGGACGCACGCGGCACATGGTGCCGAATCATTTGACCACACGGTCTCTCGCGAGTGTCGTTAAGGATTCGTCCGAGTTGGCGTTGCTCGAGGGGCGGGCCTGTGTCGTGCGGCGGCTCAAGGCATTGCCGGTCGAGGCCGTGGTACGTGGCTATATCATCGGCTCGGGTTGGAAGGACTACCAGGCCACCGGCAAGGTCTGCGGAATTACCTTGCCCGCGGGACTGCGGCAAGCTCAGCAACTCGCGCAGCCGTTGTTCACGCCGGCGTACAAGGCTGCGGCGGGCGAGCACGATGAGAACATTACCTACGAGCATGTGGAGCGGTTGGTCGGGGCGCCGCTGGCGGCGCAGATACGTGACACGGCTATAGCGCTCTACAATTTCGCGGCCGAATATGCGCTCACGCGCGGCATCATCATCGCCGACACGAAGTTCGAGTTTGGCGTGGACGAGGCGGGGCAGCTCACGTTGATCGACGAAGCTCTGACACCTGACTCCTCGCGCTTCTGGCCGGCGGACACCTACCGGGTGGGCACCAGCCCGCCGAGCTTCGACAAGCAGTTTCTGCGCGACTATCTCGAGACGCTCGATTGGAACAAGAAGGCGCCGGCGCCGCCGCTGCCTGCCAACATCATCGCGCGCACGAGCGAGAAGTATGGTGAGGCGTTCGAGCGCCTGACCGGAGGTTGATTGAACATGCAGACTCCCTGGATCGCCCCGTCGATTCTCTCTGCGGATTTCGCTCGTCTCGGCGAGGAAGTCGATACGGTCCTGAAAGCCGGCGCGGACATCATTCATTTCGACGTGATGGATAACCACTACGTCCCGAATCTGACCATCGGCCCGTTGGTGTGCGAGGCGCTACGCAAATATGGGGTGACGGCGCCTATCGACGTGCACCTGATGGTGCGGCCGGTGGATCGCATCATCCCGGACTTCGCGGCCGCGGGCGCTACCTTCATCCAGTTTCATCCGGAGGCGTCGGAGCACATCGACCGGACCATCGAGCTCATTCGTGAGCACGATTGCAAGCCGGGGCTGGTGTTCAATCCGGCGACGCCGCTCGACTATCTCGATTACACGCTCGACAAAATCGACATGGTGCTGATCATGTCGGTGAACCCGGGGTTTGGTGGGCAGAAGTTCATCCCATCGGCGTTGCGGAAGCTCGCCGAAGTACGCCGGCGGATCGACGCTTCCGGCCGCGCCGTGCGCCTGGAGATCGATGGTGGGGTGAAGCTGGATAACATCAAGGCGATCGCGGCGGCGGGTGCCGATACCTTCGTGGCGGGGTCGGCGATCTTCGGGAGTAAGGATTACGCCGCGACGATCCGCGGGATGCACGAACAGATCAAGGCCGCGAAGGCCTGATCCGCGAGGTTGGGGCGGTCCCCGGCCTACGCGGCCCGGGACAACCAACGGCGCGTCGGGCGCGTGTTACTCGTCTTCGTCCTCGTCGTCATCATCATCATCGTCGTCATCGTCCATATCGAGCGGGCCGGTCACCTTCGAGGTGGCCGCCGGCTTCGCGGGAACGATCACGGGGCGGGTCTTCATCTTCGGTCGGGCGTTGAAGACCACAATCGTCTTGCCGGTGGCCCGCAGCAGGCCCTGCTCCTCCAGCACTTTCAGCACACGTCCCGCCATCTCGCGTGAGCAGCCGACGAGGCGTGAAAGCTCCTGGCGGCTGACTTTGATCTGCATGCCTTCCGGATGCGTCATGGCATCGGGCTCGCCGCACAGATCCATGATCGCGTGGGCTACGCGCCCGGTGACGTCGACAAAGGCGAGGTCCCCGAGCTTGCGGTTGGTGCGGTCGAGGCGGGTGGCCAACTGTGTGGCGAGCTCGAAAATGAGGCCCGGGCTTTCGGCGGCGATCTGCCGGAAACGCGGGTAGGTCATTTCCGCCAGCTCACACTGGTTGCGGGTTCGGACCCAGGCGCTGCGCGTGGGCTGCTCGTAGAAGAGGCCCATTTCACCGAAGAACTGCCCTCGGTTGAGGTAGGCGAGCACCATCTCGTTGCCTTCCTCGTCTTCGATCATCACTTCGACCGAGCCGCTGATGATGTAGTACAGCACGTCGGGCAGATCGCCCGCGTGTATGACGACCGTCTTCGATGGAACGGTTCGTATCCGGCAATAGCTCAGAAATCGATTGATCGCCGGGATGTCGCTCAACGGCTTGATATTTTCGTCCATACCGGCTCCCCGAAATTCGCTTTTTAGCGGCGGCCCGCTTTTTTATACATATGTCTGCCTGACTGCAAGCGTACCGGGCCGCGTGGGCCGGAGGCAACGACAGTCAGCACTCTTCAATGACACGGTCAGATCCAATACGCGGCGCTCGTCATGAG
>DATBCZ010000079.1:0-3811 GCA_036270175.1 Steroidobacteraceae bacterium
CCGCCGCCGGTGCCCGAGCCGGGCTGCTCGGTGAGCTTGATGTTCTCTACACTGTAACCCGGGGTCGACGAGTTCGAGATGTTGTTGCTGGTGACGTTGAGGGCTTGCTGGAAGGCGAGCAGGCCGGAGACGCTGGTTGAAAGTATGTCGCCCATGCGGTGCGCCTCAGAGAATGCCTGTCGGTGGGGTTATCGGCGCGATGCTCGCGGACTTGAACGACTGTTCCAGCATCGCACTGCGCGAGTCGACCGATGCGGCGATCGCGGTGACCTTGCTGGCATAGTCCGGGTCCGTCGCATAGCCGCCGCGTTGCAACGCACTGGCGAATGCGTGGACGTTGCTTCCGGTATTGAGAGCGGCGGCGTAACGCGGATTGTTGCGAAGCAGCGTTACATAATCCTGGAAGCTCTGTTCTCTGCTGTCATAGGCGCGGAACTGGCCCGTGGTGCTCACCGCCGCGCCGTTCTGATATTCCTGGGTCCCGGCCGTCACCGACGCGCCGTTCCACTGTCCCGCGGCTTTCACACCGAAGAGATTGTTGGTGGAGCGGCCCTGAACATCGCGAGGTACGCGGGTGCCCCAATTGGTCTCGAGAGCGGCCTGCGCGATGAGATTGCGGGGATCGACGCCGAGCTGCTGGCCGGCCGCCTGGGCCGAGGGCCATAGATCGCTGATGAAACTCGCCTTCGCCTCGGGAGAGGCGACCGGGGCGACGGAATCGCCCGAGGAGCCCCCGTTGCGGTTGCCTCGAGTGTCACCCTGAAATTTTCTGAGCGCGGACTGCGCCCCTATTTGCGGCGTGCTAGCCGAGGCGCCCGCGGCTGCGCTCGCGCCCTTGGCTCCCTTCGAGTCCTCCGCGGCGTCAGTCTTGGCGCCGCCGCTGATTTTCTGCAGCTGTCGCACCAACATGTCGGCGAGCCCGAGGCCACGCCCCTTGGTCATCTCGATCGACAGCTGGTCGTCGTACATTTCCTGGTAGGTCTGCCCTTCGTCGCTGCCGAAGATCGGGTCCTTACCAACCGCGTCACGCATGCTCTTGATCATCATGCGGGCGAACAGGCTCTCGTACTGCTTCGCCACCTGGCGCAGGGCGTTCGGGTCGTTGGTCCGCACATCCTTCTTCAGGGCGGTGAGGCCCGCAAAGTCGGTGTAGACGTCTGCCGAGCTGCTGCCGACTGGCAATGTCATATGACGATCATTTCGGCGCGCAGGGCGCCGGCTTGTTGAAGTGCTTCGAGGATCGCCACGAGGTCGCTGGGGGCCGCCCCTACCTGGTTCACCGCCCGCACGATCTCATCGAGATTCACACCGGCCTGGAATACGAACATGCGTGCATCCCCTTCTTTCACGTTGATCGTGCTCTTCGGCGTGACCGTCGCTGTTTGCACCTGCGTGAATGGATTGGGCTGACTGACCTGGTCGCGCTCGGTGATGGTCACTGAGAGCGAGCCGTGCGCGACCGCTGCCGCCATGACTCGCACATGCGAGCTGATCACGACCGTGCCGGTGCGGGAATTGATGATCACGCGCGCCGGCGGATCGCCCGGGTCGACGTCGATCCCTTCGAGCGTCGCGAGATAAGCCGTGCGCTGGTTCGGGTCGACAGGGGCCGCGACACGAATGGACACCGCGTCGAGAGCGTCCGCGGTGCCGGCGCCGAGAATCTTGTTGATGGCATTCACTACGCGCGAGGCCGTCGTGAAGTCGGGAGTATTGAGGTTGAATACGAGGTGTCCGTCGCCGCCGAACTTCACCGGCACCTCCCGCTCAACGCTCGCGCCGTTCGGAATGCGGCCGGCACTCGGCACGTTGACGGAGATCTTCGAGCCGTCCTTGCCGGAGATGCCGAAGCCGCTTACGACCATGCTTCCCTGGGCGAAGGCGTATACCTGCCCGTCGACGCCGCGGAGCGGTGTCATGAGCAAGCTGCCCCCGCGCAGGCTCGAGGCATTGCCGATGGAAGCCACCGTGATATCGATTGTCTGCCCGGTCTTGGCGAACGCCGGCAGGTCCGCGGTGACCGTTACCGCGGCGACGTTCTTCAGCTGCGGATTGGTGCCCGGAGGAATGGGCACGCCGAAGCGCGCCAACATGTTGGTGATACTTTGGATCGTGAACGGCGCCTGGCTGGTCTGGTCACCAGTGCCGTCGAGACCGACGACGAGACCGTATCCCACCAGTTGGTTGGTACGCACGCCCGCCACTGTGGCGAGATCCTTGATGCGCTCGGCGTGCGCCGTGACGCTGGCGCCGGCGAGTATGCCGAAGGCCAGCAACAGTGCATTGAGTCGGCGCATCAGAATGGCGTCCACGGTGAATTGAAGAAGCGGGACAGCCAGCCGGCAGCGTTCGCATCCGCGATCGCTCCTTTACCGCCGTAAGTGATCCGTGCGTTAGCCACTCGCGAGGAGGGGACCGAGTTGTCGGGAGCGACGTCGATCGCCCGGATGACGCCACTGAGCATGACGTTCTCCTGCCCCTGGTTGATCCAGATCTTCTTCTCGCCCTTCACATACAGGTTGCCGTTCGGCAATACCTTCGCCACCGTAGCGGTGATGAAGCCGGTCAGGCTGTTGCTTTGCGCGCTGTTGCCTGCGCCATCGAACTTGCTCGCATCATTTACGGTGCCGCTCAGTACCGAGGCGCCGTGAATCGTCACGGGCGATCCAAACAGCGACACGCCGGGCATGGTGTCGCTCGTCGCCTTCGAGGTCGATGTGGTTGCGCTCTTTTGCGCGGCGGTGGCTTCGCTGAGGACGATCGTAACGACGTCGCCGATGTGCCGCGCTATGGGATTCTCGAACAACGCCACGTCGCGTCCGACCTGGTAGATGGCGCCATTGGAGGCCGGCGGCACGGGCTCCTGTAGCCAGCTGAGGCCGTCGTCGTCGTCTTTCTTTTCTTTCTTCGCGGGATGCAATGTGCCGCAACCGGCCAGGAGGGCGGTGGCGCACAGGCACGCGATGAAAAAGGTCGGATGTCGCATTTAGATATCGGATCCGGTTACATGTTCTGGTTGGCGTATTGCAGCATCTGGTCGCAGGTCTGCACGGCCTTCGAGTTCATTTCGTAGGCGCGCTGGATCTGGATCATGTTGACCATCTCCTCCACGACATTGACGTTCGAGCTCTCGAGCGAGCCCTGCACCAGGGTGCCCAGTCCCGAAACGCCAGGTGTGCCCGTAGTGGCCGTGCCGCTCGAGGCGGATTCGGTCAACAGGTTGCCGCCCTGGGACTGCAGGCCGGCCGGGTTGATGAAGTCGGCGAGCTGCAGCGTGCCGACCGTCGTCGGTGCCGCCTGGTTGGCGAGCTGCACGCTGACGGTGCCGTCGGAGCCGATGGTGACGCTCTGCGTGCCCGTCGGAATAGTGATCGCGGGCTGCACCTGGTAGCCCTCAGCCGTGACGAGTTGTCCCGTGTTGGTGACCTGGAAGCTGCCGTCGCGGGTGTAGGCGAGGGTGCCGCTGGGCAACAGGACCTGGAAGTAGCCGCGTCCCTGGATCGCGAGATCGAGCGAGTTACCCGTCTGGTTGAGACTGCCTTGCGTATTCACGGTCTCAGTGGCGACCACGCGCACGCCCGTGCCGAGCTGCAGGCCGGACGGCGACTGCGTGGTTTGCGAAGTGTTGGCGCCCACCTGCGTGACGTTCTGGTACAGCAGGTCCTCGAATACGCCGCGGCTGGCCTTGAAGCCGGTCGTGCTGACGTTGGCGAGGTTGTTCGCCGTGACCGTCATTTGAGTCTGCTGTGCGTCGAGACCGGTTTTGGCGGCCCAGAGTGCGGGTTCCATAGGATGTACCTGTTAGAGGATT
>DATBCZ010000080.1:0-2465 GCA_036270175.1 Steroidobacteraceae bacterium
CGGCAATCCCTCCGCCTCGGCCAGGCGAGTGAAGTAACTGTCGACCTCTTTCAGCGCCTCGTCATCAACACGAACCGTGTGACCGAGCGCACGCAGGTTTGTAACCACCCGCTCCGCCGGCGGATTCGAAGTGCCATCGGCGGCCCCACCCGAGGCACACTGAAGAACACTCACACCGTGTTCAGGTGCCTCCATGTAGGCATGTTCGGCGAGCCCAATGGTGCAATGACTATGCAACTCGAGCGGCTTGGCACCGATGACAGCCTTGATCGCTGGAATCAGCGTTCGCGCCCGGATTGGCGAAAGCAGGCCGCCCGGATCCTTGATGTAGAGAGCGTCGACGTCCGGGGACGCCGCGAGCTTGCGCGCTGCCTCGGCGTAATGTGCGTCGTCATGAATGGGACTCAACGTGAAGACGAGCGCCGCAATGACATATTCGCCGCCGGTCTGCTTGACCATACGCGCGCAGGCGACGTTCGAATCCGCGTCGTTCATGGGATCCGCCAAGCAGAAACGGCGTATGCCGTTACGGGCAAGCACGCGGAACGCCAGCGCCATGAAGTCCGCGTGCGCGGTCTCCCACGAAATGAAGCGGAATCCCGTGGACATGAACTGCAGCGGCGTATTCGGCATTGCCGCTGCCATGAGGCGGATGCGCTCCCAGGGGTCTTCCTTCTTGTAGCGTACCGCCACACCCATATGAGTGGACGTCGTGAAATCGATGGCCTTGAAACCTACTCGATCCATCACCGGGGCGATCGTAAGGGTCCGCGCAGTATCGACGCCGAGTGCCGCCCAGAGACACTGGTTGCCATCGCGAAGCGAAGTCTCGACGAGTTGAATGTCAGCCATGGCCAATGCGCTCCGGTGCAACAGGGCTACGTTCGAGCAGCCTCGCCAGGAATCCCGTGTCGAATCCGCCCTGCTGAAATTCTGGGGCCGCCAGCACCACTTCATGAAAGGACAGGTTCGTGTGTACACCCACGAGCCGCGTCGCTGCGATGGCATCACGGAGTCGCGTGACGGCGGTCGCTCGATCGGGTCCGTGAGCAATAATCTTGGCCAGGAGCGAGTCGTAGAATGGAGGAATTCGCGAGCCCGTAGCAATGTGCGTGTCCACGCGAATGCCCTCTCCGGCGGGCCAGACCACTTCCCGCACCTGGCCCGGGCTCGGACGAAAATCATTGGCCGGATCTTCGGCATTGACCCGGCACTCAATGGCGCAGCCCTGCCGCTGAATATCGGCTTGCGCTAAGCGCAGCCCGGCGCCACTGGCCACCGCGATCTGCTCCGCGATCAAATCCACTCCGGTCACGGCTTCCGTCACCGGATGCTCGACCTGGATACGGGCATTCATCTCGAGAAAATAAAACGTCTCGCGCTCCCGATCGACCAGGAATTCCACGGTGCCGGCGCCCCGATAAGATAACCGCTCCGAAAATCTGACAGCTGCGGCATGCAAGGCGTCGCGCAATCCCTGCGGCAGGTCGGGCGCGGGAGTTTCCTCCACGAGCTTTTGATACCGGCGCTGGACCGAGCAATCGCGCTCACCAAGATGGATAACGCGCCCATTGCCGTCGCCCAGAACCTGCACTTCCACGTGGCGCCCGCTCGCGATGTAGCGCTCCAGATACACGCGCGCATCGCCAAACGCAGCGCCAGCCTCCGCCGCAGCCAACTCCAACGTGTTCGGAAGATCCTCCAACCGATCCACACGTTTCATACCCCGGCCACCGCCGCCACCCACCGCCTTCACTAAGAGCGGGACGCCAGTGTCACGGGCCAACGCGATGGCCTCTTCGACTGAAGCCACCGCCCCGCCCGGCACGACCGGTACATTCGCGGCCATTGCCTCCGAGCGCGCCCGCAGTTTGTCCCCGACAGCTTCGATCTGCGCGGCGGTCGGCCCGATAAACACGACACCTTCCGCCTCGCACAGACTCGCGAGAGCAGCGCGTTCTGACAAGAACCCGTAACCGGGATGGATCGCGTCTGACTTCGTAGCGAGAGCCGTGTGCACGATCGTTTCGACCTTGAGATAACTTTCGCCCGGGCGTGCGGGGCCTATACACACCGTGCGATCCGCGAGTCGCGCGGGAACGCTGTCGACATCCGCGGAGGAGGCAGCCAGGACTGTCTCGATGTTGAGCTTGCGGCAGGTGCGAATGATTCGCACGGCAATCTCTCCGCGATTGGCTATGAGCACGCGACGGATGACCAACGGATCAGCCCGCCTTGCGCACGCGCAAAAGCGTCTCGCCGTATTCGGCGAGCGCCCCATCAGCAACCAATATCTCGGTCACCGTGCCACTGACACCGGCACGCACCGTGTTCATCAGCTTCATCACTTCGATGATGGCAACAATCGTCTCTTCCTCGACTCGTGCCCCCACCTCCACGAACGGCGGCGCACCGGGCTTAGGAGAGCGGTAGAAGGTGCCGAGCAATGGCGCGGTGACCTCGTG
>DATBCZ010000081.1:0-3435 GCA_036270175.1 Steroidobacteraceae bacterium
ACCCGAAGCAGTTGCTCGCCCTGACCGGCGAGCGGACCATGCTGCAGCAGACCGCCCTGCGTCTCGAGGGGCTGTCTGCGACCCCCCCGGTCGTCGTGTGCAATGAGGCGCACCGTTTCCTGGTCGCCGAGCAACTGCGGCAGGTGAGCATCGAGCCGCGCGCCATGGTGCTCGAGCCCTTCGGCAGGAATACGGCGCCGGCTATCGCGCTGGCGGCCCACGCGGCGCTGAAGGCCACAGGCGATTCGGACGCGGACCCCGTCCTGCTCGTCTTGCCGGCCGATCACGTCATCCGCGATGTTCCCACCTTCCAGAAGGCCGTCCGACTCGGGCTGCCGGCGGCGGAGCAAGGCAAGCTGGTTACGTTCGGCATCGTCCCGAACGCACCGGAAACGGGCTACGGATACATCCAACGAGCCGAGACGGGGCAGCGTGACGCTGGCTCTGCCGGTGGTACCCACCGGATCGCGCGTTTTGTCGAGAAGCCTTCGGCCGAGAAAGCGGCGCAGTTCGTGAAGTCTGGCGAGTACTTTTGGAACAGCGGCATGTTCATGTTCCGGGCGCGCCGCTACCTGCAGGAGCTCGAGCGGTTCGCTCCCGAGATTGCGAAGGTGTGTGCGAGCGCCGCTGCCGCCGCGAAGAGTGACCTGGATTTCACACGCATCGATGCGAAGATCTTCGAATCCTGTCCGTCCGACTCGATCGACTACGCGGTCATGGAGAAGACTTCGGATGCCGTGGTTCTCCCGCTGGATGCCGGGTGGAGCGATGTGGGTTCGTGGGCCGCTCTCCATGGAGCCTGTGAGGCGGATGCCCACGGCAATGTCTCCCGCGGGGACGTGATCGCGGAAGACTCGGACGGGTGCTACCTGTATTCCGAAAGCCGCCTCGTGGCGGTCGTGGGCCTCGAGAACCATGTGGTCATCGAGACCAAGGACGCCGTACTGGTCGCCCCCCAGGACCGCGTGCAGGACGTGAAGAAGCTCGTGTTCCGGCTGAAAGAGCAGGGGCGTTATGAGCACTCCCTGCACCGCGAGGTATTCCGTCCCTGGGGGAGCTACGACAGCATCGAGAACGGCCCTCGCTTCCAGGTGAAACGCCTGAAGGTGAAGCCCGGCGCGACCCTGTCACTGCAGATGCATCACCACCGCGCGGAGCACTGGATAGTGGTCTCCGGTACGGCGCGCATCACGCGTGGCGACGAGGTTTTCCTGCTCGAGGAAAACCAATCGACGTACATCCCGGTCGGGGTTCGCCATCGCATCGAGAATCCGGGAAAAATCCCGGTCCACATCATCGAAGTGCAGTCGGGCTCGTACCTCGGGGAGGACGACATCGTGCGCTTCGAGGATGCCTACGGCCGCAAGGGCACGACCACCTGAGTCCACGCATGACGAATCTCAACGCCTTCAAAGCCTACGACGTCCGTGGCCGCATCCCCGACGAGATCAACGAGACGCTGGCGTATGACATCGGCAGGGCCTACGCCGCTTTCGTGAAACCCAAGCGGGTCGCGGTGGGCTATGACATCCGTCTCTCGAGTCCGCAACTCGCCACCGCCCTGAAACGCGGTCTGCTCGACTGCGGTACGGATGTGCTCGACATCGGTCTGTGCGGCACCGAGGGCTCGTACTTCGCGACGTTCGCGGAGGGCCTCGATGGCGGCATCATGGTCACGGCCAGCCACAATCCGCCCGACTACAACGGGATGAAATTCGTTCGCGAGCAGTCACGGCCCATCAGCGGTGACACCGGGCTGTTCGAGATGCGCTCGCTCATTCAGACAGGCAATCTGCCCTCGAAGGCGGCGCGGGCCGGTACCGAGACGCGCCTCGATATCAGCCGGAAGTACCTCGATCATCTGCTGGGCTATGTCGATCGAGTCAAACTGCGCAAACTCAAGGTTGTGGTGAACGCCGGCAATGGGGGTGCGGGCCTGATCGTCGATCAGCTCGAGCCGCACCTGCCGTTCGAATTCATCAAGGTGAATCATCAACCCGACGGCACCTTTCCGAACGGCGTGCCGAATCCGATGCTGCTAGAGAACCAGGCATCGACGGCGGACGTCATACGGCGTACCGGCGCCGATGTGGGACTGGCCTGGGACGGCGACTACGATCGTTGCTTCTTCTTCGACGAGCACGGGCAGTTCATCGAGGGCTACTACCTCGTCGGACTCCTGGCCGAGGCCTTTCTGAAGGGCGAGCCAGGCGGCCGCATCGTTCACGACCCGCGACTCACCTGGAACACCATCGATATCGTGCGCCGCTGCGGCGGGGAGCCGGTGTTGTGCAAGTCCGGCCACGCTTTCATCAAGCAGAAGATGCGTGAGGTCGACGGCGTGTATGGCGGTGAGATGAGCGCTCATCACTACTTCCGGAAGTTCTCCTATTGCGATAGCGGCATGATTCCGTGGTTGCTGGTGCTGCAGGTGATCTGTGAGCGCGGCCTGTCCCTGGCGGAACTCGTCGGCGAGCGCATGCGGCTCTTTCCGGCCAGCGGCGAGATCAACCGACACCTCAAAACGGACGCGAAATCGATTCTCGCCCGCGCCCGGCAGCGCTACGAGCCGCAGGCGCAGTCGCTCGATTTTACCGATGGGCTCTCCATGGAATTCCCTGAATGGCGCTTCAATCTGCGGGGCTCCAACACCGAGCCTCTCGTGCGACTGAACGTCGAGTCGCGGGGCAACGAGGCGCTGATGCGGGAAAAAACGGCCGAGATCCTGCAACTCATCGACGCCTGACCGAGTTCCGGCGCTTAGGCTCGAGCCCGTTATCCTCCGGGAACGAAACTTGCTCAAACGGGCCGATGTCGCAAGCGGGAGACATTTTGGAGGCCACTAAGCCATTGCGTGTGCTGATCGCGGAAAATCACCGCGACTTGAGCGACGTCATGAGCCAACTCATCGATACCGAGCCGGACATGCAATGTGTCGGACAGGTGTCGGATGCCACGGAAGTGATCGCCGCCGTGCGAGACGCCTTTGCGGACGTGTTGATCCTTGACCTCATGCTGCAGGGAGGTAGTGGGTTGCCGCTGGTCGAGCAGCTCACCCGTGCGATGCCAGACTTGCGGGTCATTATTTTCAGCGGCCTGGCCAACAGCGAGGAGGTGGCCAGCGAGGTCAAGCGTCGGGGCGCCGCCGCCTTTGTGACGAAGGGCTGTGATTTTCAGGTGCTGCTGGATGCGCTGCGGCGACCCAGCCCGCAAGCGCCGCGGCTGGCGGGGTAGTCAACGGGCGTCGGGGACTAGAATCACCCGGTGACGGTCAGTCCTGCTGGCGCGCAACGCATCGAGATCCCCCGACCACGGCACCTTCCCCTGCATCTCCAGCAACTCGCGCCGTTTCAGGAGTTTCGCGTACTCTGCCAAAGCCGCGTTCACGGCTGCTTTTTTGGTGCTAAAGCGCCCCATACGAAAGACCTCTTCCAG
>DATBCZ010000082.1:0-5681 GCA_036270175.1 Steroidobacteraceae bacterium
GCATGGGAATTCCAATCGCCGACGACGAAGCCGTCGAAGCCCATCCTCCCCTTGAGGACCTCGGTCAGCAGCGGCTCGTTGGCGGACAACCGCACGCCGTGCCAGCTCGAGAACGATGCCATCACGGTCTGTGCGCCGGCCGCGATCGCCGCGGGATAGCCGGCGGCGTGGACATCACGCAGCTCCGCCTCGCTCGATAGGTTGTCGCCCTGATCCTTGCCGCCCGCCGTGCCCCCGTCGCCAACGAAGTGTTTCGGCGAGGCGATTACATGCGAGGCGTCGAGGAATTGCGCCGTGCCGGGCGGACCCTGCAGGCCGAGCATCATGGCCGCGGCGTACTGGCGCACGATCTCGGGATCTTCGGAATAGCTTTCATACGACCGGCCCCAGCGAATGTCGCGCACGACGGCCAGCGTGGGTCCGAAGCTCCAGTCGAGCCCGGTAACC
This sequence comes from Steroidobacteraceae bacterium, assembly GCA_036270175.1. GTDB lineage: Bacteria > Pseudomonadota > Gammaproteobacteria > Steroidobacterales > Steroidobacteraceae > 13-2-20CM-66-19. The sequence goes on from DATBCZ010000082.1 coordinate 448, forward strand.
CGGACCTCGCGAGCGGTGATCTCGCCGATCTTCCGCATGAGGTTTGGATCGCGGGCCGCGCCTAATCCAATGTTGTGGGGGAAGATTGTCGCGCCGACGATATTGTTGTGGCCGTGGACGGCGTCGGTACCCCACATCGTCGGTATGGGATGCGCGCCGTGCGCGGCGTCCGTCGACGCGTCATAGAACCGGTCCGCAAGGGCGAGCCACTCACTCGGTGGAGCAAACTCGTCGCCATTCGGCGAGGAGTTCCCACCGTTGAGGATAGAGCCGAGGTCATAGTGACGCAGATCTTCCGGAGTGATGCTGGCGATATCGGGTTGGATGACCTGTCCGACCTTCTGCTCGAGCGTCATGGCCGCGATCATTGCATTGAGACGGGATTCGAGCGCGGGATCGGGGGCGAGCGCGGGTTGAACCGCGGGCCACTGGTCGGGATGCACGACGAGCGCGGGCGGACTGGCCACAGCAGGCATAGCTGCGGCGGCCAGGGTCATAGCCAAAGTGACTGCCCCGCAGACACGGCTCGCAATTCTCAGCGCGTGAATGCAATAAGTCCCATGCGCCGCCGGTCTGCTTTCCGGGGACTTATTGCGCCTAGGCCGGACTGTCCTGATGTCCATCGTGAAGAAGCGCTGACAATGGATGTAGTACCGATTTACGACAGGGATTCAGATCAGCATCCCACGCTGATGACAGCGCTGTCAATGAACTAACCAAGGGTCGACGCACATGCTGGAGCCAATGACTGAATCCCTTAATCCCGAGATCACCGCTCAACACCATCGAGGTGTCGAGCCGGTGCCGGGAGCGACGGCGCTACCCGACCTACTGCTGGTCGAGCGGGCGCGCGGCAAGGAAATCCGGGCCTTCGAGACGCTCATGCGCCGCTACAACCAGCGCCTGTACCGGATCGCCCGGAGCATCGTTTCCGACCAGGAAACAGCCGAAAACGTTGTTCAAGACGCGTATCTGCTGGCTTTTAGCGATATCGAGCGCTATGAGCCCACCGGAAAGTTCGGCGCATGGCTGGCGCGCCTCGCGTTCAACCAGGCGCTGGCACTGCGTCGCACGGTTCGCCCGGGAGCCATGGCGGCCGCAGCAGCGGCGGCGGCGGCAGCCTCGAACGCGGACGGCGATCCGAGCGGCGTCTCAGGCGCCGATGGCCAGGTCGACGCGCCGCCCTCGCGGCAAGTCCTCGAGCAGGCGATCGACTCCTTGCCGGAAGTATTCCGCACGGTGTTCGTGCTGCGTGCCGTCGAAGGGATCAGCGGGATCGAAACCGCTGCGTGCCTGGGGATCAATGAGACGACCGTGCGCACCCGCCTCTATCGGGCGCAACGCCGGCTCCGGATCGACTGGACGCAGCACGCGCCGGCCGAGCGCAGCGAGTTGTTCGAGCTTACGAGCACTCGTGGCGATCATATTGTGAGCCGGGTATTGGGGCGGTTGACGGCGGGATCCTAGTCGCGCCCGGCACCGGGCGGTGCCGGTGGCGAAGTCGGCACCGGACTACTTCAGGCGGGTACTGAGTCGCTCGAGCTCTGCACTGCGTCCCGCCAGCTCGCGGGTGCGCGCGTTGACTTCCTCTTCGAGGCGCCGGCTGTAGCGCGCCTCGCGCAGGAGCGAGCGGCGTGCCCCTCCCAACAGAGCGCGACGACTGTAAATAACACGAGCGCGAGCCGGTGTGGGCCCGGTGAAGATGTTGAAACGGGTAGCCGTCGAAACGATCGATGCCGTCTCGGTAACGAACCCCATGAATCTGGCCGGGTCCTGCGTTGACGCAACGCGGTAGAATCCCGGCTCATGAAAATGCCAACGCCCTCGGCCCTGGTTTTCCTGGCACTCCTTGGCATTGTTGCTTGGCGTCCTTCAGCGGCGCAGACGGCACTCGAGACGGTCGCCGAGCAATCGAAGTTTGTTCGCACGGGGCACTATGACGAGGTACAGCGGCTCTGCGCGGCCTACGCGCGGACGTGGCCGGACCTCGTCAAATGCGTGGAATTCGGCCGTACTCCCGAAGGCCGGCCCATGCTGGCGCTGGTCGCTTCGCGATCCGGCGCATTGGATCCCAAAGAGGCGCGGCGGCACGGCCTGCCGGTGATGCTGATGCAGGGAGGCATCCACGCCGGTGAAATCGATGGCAAAGACGCCGGGTTTCTCGCCTTGCGAGAGCTCCTGGCCGACAAAAGCGCTCTGCAGAACTTCGTCCTGGTGTTCGTGCCGGTCTTCAACGTTGACGGACACGAACGCTTCGGTCATTGGAATCGCCCCAACCAGATCGGGCCGGAGGAGATGGGGTGGCGCGCCACCGCGCAGAACCTCAATCTCAATCGCGATTATATGAAGGCGGATGCGCCCGAGATGCACGCCATGCTGGGGCTGTTGAATGCCTGGGACCCCGTTCTTTACGTCGACATGCACGTGACCGACGGTGCAAATTTCCAGCACGACGTTTCCAACACCGTCGATCCGCTCTACTCGGGCGACCCCGCGCTGCATCCCACGGCCAAGGCGCTGGTCACCGAGCTCAATTCGAAAATCGCCGCCATGGGATCCCAGCCGCTGGATTTCTATCCCGAGTTCGTGAAGGAGGACGATCCGGACTCGGGCTTCGCCCTGAATGTGTACTCGCCGCGATTTTCCACGGCGTACTGGGCTTTGCATAACCGATTCGCGTTGCTGGTCGAGACGCATTCCTGGAAGAATTACGCCACCCGCGTTCGCGTCACTCATAACATCATCATGACACTCACCGACATGATGAGCCGGGAGGGTTCCGGGTGGCGGGCGCAAACGCTCGAGGCCGATACCCGCGCGGTGCAGGGACTCGGTGGGCAGACAGTCACGCTCGACTTCGATAACGGGCCGCATGTCACGACGATCGACTTCCTCGGTTATGCCTACACGCGCAAGCACTCCGACGTGTCGGGCGCCGTGGCAACGTTCTACGATTCGACGAAGCCAACGGTGTGGCACATTCCACTGCGCGACACGATAGTCGCGAAGACCGAGGTCCAGGCCCCTCGGGGCGGCTACATCGTCACGGCCGCGAACGCTGACTGGTTGGGTCAGAAGTTGAGCCTGCACGGCATCCGCTTCGAGAAGCTGGGGCATGAGACCGGGTCCGCCGCGGTCGAAACCTTTCGCGCCACGGAGGTGACCTATTCGAAGGAGACTTTCGAGGGGCATACGATGTTGACTTTCTCAGGTGCCTGGGCGCCGGAGAAGCGCGCCATTCCCTCCGGGTCTCTGTTCGTCCCTATCGCCCAGCCGAACGCGCGGCTGGTGGTTGCGTTACTCGAGCCTCGCGGCATCGACTCGCTCGCGGCCTGGGGGTTCTTCGACAGCGCTTTCGAACAGAAAGAATGGATGGAGCCCTACGTGGCGGAGCAGGTCGCCTCCGAAATGTTAGCGCGTGATCCCAAGGTTGCCGCAGCTTTCAAAAAGCGGCTGGCGGAAGACCCGAAATTCGCGGCCGATCCGGACGCGCGGTTGGATTACTTTTATCGGCTCAGCCCGTCGTGGGATGAGCGGCTCAACCTTTATCCCGTATATCGGGTCGAGGCCGCTCTCAAGTAGCTTTCAGATCGCCCGCGCGGTCATCTGGCGAGCGATGTATTCGGCTTGGCGTAGGGCCAGCGCCACGATGGTGAGAGTGGGATTTGCCGAGCCCGGCGAGGAGAAAGCGCTGCCATCCGAAATGAAGAGGTTCGGAATGTCATGCGCCTGCCCGTGAGCGTTCGCGACGCCGTCGCTCGGGCGCGCGCTCATCCTTGCCGTGCACATGTTATGAGTGGCCGGCGTCGTCGGGCTCAGCACGACGCGTTTCGCGCCGATCGCCTCGTACATTTTCGTCCCTTGCATGCGGGCGTGTTGGCGCATCGCCTTGTCATTGGCGTGCTCATCAACGTGTACGTGGGCCACGGGCAGGCCGTTGGCGTCTTTCACCTTGTCATCCAGGGTGATGCGGTTCGTCGGCTGTGACAGGTCTTCACCGTTGATGAACATGCCGGCCATGTTGCGATAGTCGTCGATGAACGATGCGAAGTCCCGACCCCATCCGTACGGCATGCCGACCGCCGGCAAAGTGGGCAGGTCGAGCGCAATCAACTCCAGGTGATAGCCGCCGAAAAAACCGCGCTTCGGCTCGTTCACCGTCTCGTCCTCCATGATGCCGCCGAGGACCACTCCACGCCAGAAATGGACGGGCTTGTCGAACGTAGCCCAGATGAACCCGTTGATGTGATGGCAATAGTTGCGACCCACGTGTCCCGACGAGTTCGCCAGACCGTGAGGGAATTTCGCGGACTGCGACAGTAACAACAGCCGGGGTGTCTCTATCGCGTTGCCGGCGACGCAGACGATCCGCGCCTTCTGGCGCTGCTCCTGGCCCGCACTATCCCGATATAACACACCGGTTACTTTCCCATCGGCGCCGTGCTCGATTCGGGTTACCATGCACTGCGTGCGCAGATCGAGGTTGCCAGTGGCCTCCGCACGCGGGATCTCGGTGTACAGGGCGCTCCATTTCGCGCCTGTTTTGCAGCCCTGCACACAAAAGCCTTGCTGAATGCAGAAACCGCGGCCATCCGCCGGACGCGTATTGATGGCCATGTAACCGGTGTGGACGCGCTTGTAGCCGACTTTCTTCGCGGCGGCGTACATAACTTTGAAGTTGTTCGAGGCGGGCAGGCCCGGATTGCCGTTGCGGCGCGTCACCAGCAGGCGGCGCTCCGCGAGTTGGTAGTAGTTTTTCAACTCATTGTAGGCAATGGGCCAATCGATGAGGGAGGCGCCCGGGACGTCGCCATAGGTGCTGCGCGCCCGTAGTTCCCACGGCCTGATCCTGGGGGTGGCCCCAGTCCAGTGGACCGTCGTGCCGCCAACGGTCTTGCAGATCCAGACGGGCAGCGTCGGGGAGGTCTTCACAGGATCCCAACTTCCGGACTGCGTGCGGGGATCCAACCAGGTGAGCTGGCCGAATGCTTCACCAGGATTCTGCGAAAAGCTCGCGAGTGATTGCCGCTGGCCGGCTTCGAGCAGCACGACCTTGATGCCCCGGCGTGTCAATTCGTGGGCAAGCGTGCCGCCACCCGCGCCCGATCCGATGATGACGACGGCGCCGTCGTCATTCTGCTCGATACGCGTCACGCGAGCACGGGCCCGCTGTCAGCCGCAGGCACGTCGGGTAACCAACGCAGGTCGTTGAAGCCGCGCTGCAGGTAACCGCC